>NZ_ASZT02000007.1:0-79175 GCF_001006065.1 Sphingobacterium sp. IITKGP-BTPF85 | reverse complement strand
TACTTTATTGTTGCAATTCCAGACTTTTGTTTCTTGAGAAGTATTAAAGAGATCTTCCAATGACTAAAATTAAGTTAAATATAGCGTGCAGCATGGTCACATGTAAAAAACCGAAATTTTCCTTATCATTTACAATAAAGAAAATTGCTAATATTAGTCCCATGTGAAAAGAATAAATAATCTGGTAAAAAAAGAGCAATGAATAGAAGCAAAAAGCATAGCAGATATAATTATTGCTAAATATTTATTGTTTTTAAAAAAATTATAAGTCAGTAAGAATTTTATTGGGATAAATTGAAAAATCAATGTTTCTAATGGTGGTGCTATAAAAATAGAGTATAGTGAATGAAAAAAAATATCAGTTTCCACAATATTAATTGTTGGATCAAAGCTTAAACCTATCCATTTCACATAAATTAAGTGTAAAATTCGAACTAATAACAACATTATAAAGATTGTTATCAAATATTGCTTCCATAAGGGTATTTTTCTTAATCTTTCTATTATCATATGTATTTATGAAAAGTAAAATTTAAATACTATACCAGATCATGATTTTTTTTCATGATCTGGTATTAAAATTATGGACGAGCTCCTCCATAATGTCCATAATTAGTTGAATTCCATCCTGGTTCAGGATTATTAATACTATACATTATTGAATCAATAACTATATCAACTGCTTTAGCCAAGAAAAAATCTTCTAAGAAATCTGTAGGTATTCTATATAAAAAATTTAATCTCATATTCCTTTGGGTAATTTTAAACATTTTATATAGCAAGCGCTAATTTGTCAATAATATCAATTTAACTTTTTTAATGATGATATGAATATTAAATAAATATTCCTCTGAGTCACTTTGTATATAATTAGCCATAACTAAAATATTATCTAATATTTTAGAAGATGATTCACCATTCTCCACAGACATCATCATGATCGTTATAATTTTCAAAATATCATCCCTGTTTATCATACCTGAATTTATAAAACTGGATAACAATGCTTCTGTCACCATTACATTTCTCAAATCTAGATTGATGATTTCATCAATGTTACAAAAAATATCTTCCTCTGTTAAATTTTCATTTACAAATCTGCCATTGCTAAATAACTTATTTAACAATAATCCTAATGTGCTAATCTGCCTTTCTACATAATCTTTTCGCTGTTCCATTCTATTATCACGTTAATTTACTAATAGGATATTTAATACAACAACTGGTTATTATAAAATTCTTTTTTTACCTTTCAATATAAAACCAATTCCTGTACATAATATTACGCTTACAAGAATCACTAAAATGGTCATCGACCCATATATAGCTTCAATTCTATTATTTCCATAAAACCTAAACAATAGATATCCACCAAATATCGTGATAAGATTAGCTGCAGCATGAAATACAATTCCAGAAAATACGCTATTTGTAATATAATATATATATCCCAAAAGCATACCTAACACCAATGCACCAAATAGTAATGTAGGATGAACATGAATAATAGAAAAAATAAGAGTTGAAAAGCATATTGCAGTAATCGGAGAATAAGTTTGTAAAAAACCTTTCAATATCATCCCTCGAAAAACGATCTCTTCGCAAATAGGCGCCAATAATAAAGCTCCAATAATTATACCGATATTGTTTAATTGATTTGTAATATTGTTTTCCTCATTAATATTAAAAGCTAGATATTTTGATAAAGGAATATTTACACCAAATTGAAAGATAATTAAAAATAATAATAAAAATAACCCGGTTTTAGGAGATAATTTTGTACCATTTTCCAAAACTGATTGAAAATAAATGTACTTCTATTTTTTATGCCATAGATAATAGAAATCGCTATAAATAAGATTAAGAATAAAAATTGATTATAAAGATCTGTTGAAATCTTAAAATCCAATACTTCCTTAATAAAAACAAATGGTACAACAGAAACAATGCCGATTAATAACAAAATTATTGCTTGAAAAATATTTTTTGGATATTGATTCATCATATTTTGAAAAGAAAACTACTGGGAAAATAATCCCAGTAGATAATATTTAATAAATTAAATTAGCTCGTTGCCCAATTCCAAGCTGCTGCCACACCATTGTAAACCAACTTAATACCATTTGCAGCTGCTTCTGCGGCATAAATAAATGCACTTTCAGTTCCGCTCCAACTATACTCTGCATATGGAAGTTTCCCACCATCAACTTGCGTCAATTCGTCCATATTCATTTCCTCAAGACCGATTTTTTTAAAATCTAAGTTATTCATATTTGTGTTTATAAAAAAATTATTCCTACTCTATTGCTAAGCCTTTTCGGATAACTGCTTCGTTGATCAACAATACTAAATTACAGTTGCTCAATGCTCAAAAAAAGCATTGGAAATATTTTTTGAAAAATAATAAGTTCCTGCTGAAATATGTCTGATCTGTTGATAATTAAGCTGCTGAATATCAACCTTGATTTGAATAGAATATTCTTCTTCATAATAATAGGTATTTCGTGATCGATCGTATTCCAGCGGAGCACCTATCCCTTTCAAATACTCAATAATACGTGCAAGCCGTGAGACGGAAAGTCCAAGACGATTTGCAAATTCGGTTTGTGTACCTGTTCTTCCTTGACGGATCAGTTGATCCATTAAGTTGATCCGTTCAATATATTTAAATAGTTGCATAAACTGTGATTTAATGTATATGATTAGAAAATTTAATATCTCCTGACACATGATAGTGCAGCATCAAAAGGCTAAATAAAGTGCTGTAACGAGCCCGAATCATATCGGCCTCCGATTTAATTAAATTATTTTTACTCGTATTAATATCATAAATGGATGCTTTACCGGCCATAAAACTCAGTCTAGAATATTCCAATGATTCCTTTGTCGCGGCAAATGCTTCAGTCGAAATATCATATTGCTGTTTGCTTTCAATCCAGTCGAGATTCAGTTTTTCTAAAATTTGTACCTGCTGCAATTTTTCATAATCACTTAATAACTCGATTTCCTGTTTCCGGAATGTAATCTGTTGCAATTGTCTTTTCGTTTTCCCTTTATTAAAAATGGGAACTGTGACTGCTATAGCGAGTTGTTGAGCAAAATTATCTTTGCTCTGAACAAATACAGGACGTTCACCAGGAGATTTAAAAGCATTAAAATAAGTAGTTCCCAAGCTCGCCGAACCTTTAACCAAGGGATAGTCTGTCGCCTTGATCAGCTTGGTTTCTACATCCAATCCGAGAAGCTGATTTTCAAGTTTTGCAAGAATGGGATTGTTATCAAAGGCGGTTTGAATAAGGTCCGATTGACTTTTAACAATACTCGTTTTAAAAATTTCAGTTTCTAAAAGTGGATCGTATATGATCAAACTTTGATAATCCGTAAAATTCATATATTGAGCTAAAGCTAATTTTGCCTGTTGCGCTTCTTTATGATATTGTTGGAATTGCTGTTTCTCCCTGGCTAAGTTCGCCTTAGCCTCAAAAACTACCGCCGGTGCAGTTGCTCCGATTGCAGTACTTTTCTCTGCTTTATCAAGCAATTGCAAAGAAAAGTTTATTGCAGAATCCTGTGCATGTACTAGCGCTTGGGAAAGCAATACCTCCAAATAGCTTTGTACTACTTTAAGTGTTAAGTCTCTTCTTAAAATTCCTTTTTCCAACTCCTCCTGCTCAGCTTGCAACGTTGCCTTCTTAGCCTGATTGCGCAGGTAGTTGTATTGGTAAAGCGTTACCTCCGCATTGATACCCACATTGCTATTGAAGTTATCGTTGCGACGAATCGTCCCAAAGACATCTTGAGAATGACCAAATGTGCTGTATCCATTAAAATACCCACCTACTGCAGGTAACCGATCTCGTCGAGCCATTTCCTGATCAAGATTTTTGATAGCCACCAAAATGTCTTGGCGTTTTATAGGCAAATTATGATCGGTTGCATAGGTTACACAATCTGCCAAAGACCATTGCTTCTGAGCCACCGTCATTTGTGTTCCTAAAATGAACACAAGAGTGATAAGTATTATATATTTCATTATCCTAGCACTACAGATTGTTTTTTCCACATCTCTTTATAAGCAGACTCCATCGATAGCAGTTGCTCATGACTTCCCTGTTCTATAATTTGTCCATCTTTCATCACGATAATGATATCAGCCCCAGCTATCGTGCTCAAACGGTGAGCAATTACAAGCATTGTCTTTCCTGCATCCCGAAATCGGTCAAATGCACGCTGTATGATCAGCTCCGTTTGAGTATCCAGAGCAGAAGTGGCTTCATCCAGAATCAAGATGTCAGGATCCCGGTATAATGCCCGTGCAATAGCGATACGCTGCCGTTGTCCACCAGAAAGCATAGAGCCGTTCTCTCCCAGATAAGTTTCAAAACCCGAAGGCAACTTTTCAATGAACGACATCATATCCAATTGTTTCACAACCTCCATCATCCGTTGAAAATTAGGAACCTGCTCTCCCACGGCTATATTGTCGATCACATTTCCAGAGAAAAGATCTATCTGCTGTGGCACGACAGCAATGCGTTCGCGAAGAGATTGTTTAGAGATATACTGAAGATCGTATTGACCGATATGGATCTTACCCGATTGGACAGGATATAATTGCTGTATAAGAGCTCCTAATGTTGTTTTACCACTTCCGCTTTCACCTATAATGGCAGTCATCTTGCCTTTTTCAAATCTGCAACTAAAATCTTTGAACACCTCAACCCGGGATCCGTAGGAAAAACGGATGTTCTCAAAAACAATATCGCCAACCTGACTGCTTGGTAAGTCCAATTTCCCTTCATTTTCTTCTCTTTCAAGATCCATTATTTCAAACAAACGATCTGCAGCAATCAGTGCATTTTGTAGTGTTTTGTTCATACCTATCAACTGGCTTACAGGCCCCGTTAAATAACCGATCAATGCATAGAAGGATAGTAGCTCTCCTGGCGTGATTGTTCGGTCAATGACATAATATGATCCAGCCCATAGCAAGATAATGGTAAACAGACGCGAAAGAAACTCACTTGATGTCGCTGAGAAAAGACCATTCAAAACTGATGAATAAATTGTTTTCAACAAGTGACTAAACTTCTGATCTGTACCACTATTGAAATACGTCTCCATACCAAACTGTTTGATCGTCTTAACAGAATTGAGCGATTCAACCAGATGCGATTCCAGTTCAGCTCCTTCCTCCATAAGCCGACGCTCCACTTTTTATTTAATTTGTTGGTCAACCAATAGACAAAGAAATAAAATGGTATCACCAGTAAAATAATCAGCGCCAGTTTCCAGAAATAGGAAAACATCAATGCAAATGAGAATACCACAATTAAAACATTGACAACAGCCTGTATAGCCACATCATTGATAAATGCCCGGATCTTGACGGCATCATTGACTCTAGAGATAATCTCACCAACTTCATCGTATCAAAAAACGCTGTGGAAGACTCAGCAAATGCTGATAATAGCCTAAGATTAAATAGCGGTCTATACGTTGCCCAGTTTGTAGCACCATGACACTTTTGAGCGTGCCGATGATCAATTGAATTAATAAAATCACCAACATGGCTACAGATAGTAAATTAAGCAAACGCACATTACCATCCACTAATACATAATCAGTTATTTTCTGAATGTAAAATGAAGATGACAATCCAAGTAAAGTATAAATAACAGCACCTACCAAAGCCTGCAGTACAATTGATTTATGAGGCTTAATCAAGTTCCAGAATCGATTATAAACGCCTGTCTTTTCATTCCGCTGTTTAAAATACTCATTAGGTTCTAAAAGGATTAACACCCCTGTCCAGATCTTCTGAAACTCCTCTATACTGTATTGTTGCACTTTTCCTGGACCAGGATCCATTACGGTAATCTGATTTTTCTGAACTTTATAGATCACGATATAGTGCTGCAACTGATTATTTAATACAACATGTGCGATCGCAGGAAGTGGAATCTGGGGGATAGCGTCTATAGCGCCCTTCACCCCCTTGGCTGTAAATCCCAATTCTTGTAATCCCTGGATCATACCCAATACATTCGTGCCTCGGGTATCTGTATGACAATGCTGTCTTATTTTTGCAATTGGAATATCTAATCCATAGTAACTTGCAACAGACGCCAGACAAGCAGCCCCGCAATCACGAATATCATGTTGCTTAACACGGACAGGAGATTTCTTCATTTTTATTTAATCTATTTTATCATATGTAAAGAATTCCAATACTATTAATAGGCACCCTTTAATTGATTTAGTATGTTATTATTATTTAGTGAATTGGAGTAGTTGACATTATGCTCTTGAGTTTATGACCATAAAGTAAGCTGAAGCCACAATCCGTTTTTAGACCTTACCAGATCACAACTCCTGTCGATACAATCGAACAAAAAATGCTAAGACTCTTTACTACCCAAATTGGGATTAAAAAGATCATCTGCGCGATCGAACAATAATTGCCATAGCGTACGGTCTACGAGATAAAAACGGGCATTAAAAGTATTTCCTTTACCTACTGTGACTTTGTTACCATTTGGCAAACTCAGAAAATTAGCATCCATTTGGCAGCGCACTTTAAAAAATGCAGTATTTTTCTGATCGGAAACCAGATTATAATCGATGTCTTTAACAGATCCCGTTAAGAAACCCCATTGATTATAATTATAAGTATCCATCTGAAATTTGACAACTTGCTTATCTTTGATATAACCAATAGCATTTGCCGGCACCATACATTCTGCTACCAAGTTATCTTCTGGTGAGATTTCTAAGATATCTTGGCCCTGTATAATTTGACTACCTTTTTGAAAACCTTTTAGATTGATCACTGTACCCGTTAATGGCGCTCTGACGATATAATTCTCACCATCGATTTGAATAGCATTTCGCTCAGAAGACGTAGATTGATGTTTTTGCTTCAATTCAATCAACTTAGCACTCCATTGTGCCATCTGCTGTTTTTCAATAGATGAAACTTGATTTTCCAATTGCTCATAAGAATACCTACTTTTATCAAATTCAGCCTGTGCTATTATTCCTTGATTAAACAGAAGTTCATTACGATCCAATTCACGTTTTGCTAGTGTCAATTGCGATTGCACCTCAGACATCCTGTGCTGCATGGAGACGAGCTCCATGTAATACAACCCACTTTGCAGACCCTTATAATTGCGGGATAATAGGAGCGTCAAATCTGCGATCTGTTGCGCATACTCCGATCCTAGGTGCTGATTTAGTTCCAATTTATTTTGCAAATCTTTCGAAACAATAACAAATAAAGTATCCCCAGCCATCACTTTCTGATTGTTCCCAAGTATTCGGCTCTCGACGACACGGCCACTGACAAGCGAGATGATTTTACTATTTTCTGTTTGTGGTCTAATCACTCCAGGAGCAGAGATTGAAATCGGGACTTGTATAAATGGTAAAGCAGTAAGCGTGCAAACAATCGCTATAAGCAATAAAATATAGATAATATTAGTTTTTCGCATAATGACAATTAATTACTCAAATTTGTCAAATAAGAACTTATCACACCACAACTACAGGTTGTATTTTATTTTTTTTTACTATCTTGAAATAAAAATAATTTTAATTGTAGATGCAATTTTTCGACGTATTCCCAACTTTTAAAGAGGCACCATACTCGTACATTGTCGTTCCCATTATACTAATTAGCAGTATCATTGGCTTTTACAACAAATCCTATTTTCACGCCTTGATCTTACATCCTTACGAAATAATGAGAGGTAAGCGTATCCATACTCTATTTACCTCTGCATTTATTCATAGAAATTGGATGCATTTATTATTTAACACAACTGTTGTTTATGGATTAGGATATGACATGTTCGGAACGACAAGTCAAGAATATGGAACCCTTACTGCATATTTATTAACGCCCTTACTGTTTTTATTATTAATTTCATTACCTAATCTACTCCAGTGCTGTCAAAAAAGAAAAGATTTCTTTTTCACATCTATGGGTGCATCTGGCTTAAGCTTTGGTCTTTATGGTTTCTCAGCACTCTTTTTCCCCTTGCAACCAATGGGAAGCGTTGTGTTCCCATTTATAAGTAATGCGTTGCAAGGTTGGATTTGCGGATTATTGATTTTAATACTTTTGACTCAAATCAAGAAAAGTAGAATCAATAAATATCTACATATAGCAGCCTATTCAATAGGAGCTTTAGTTGCATTATTTGTTAGACCAAAATCTATACAAGAAATTTTTTATTTCATCATAAATTAAGTATTCAACCTTTCAACATATTCCAAAAATTTTCAAACCAGCTATTTAGTTTATCTTCTTTTCGCTCACTACCCGCATTTATTTCTATTTTCTCTTCCAAGCTTAGCTCAATGACATTGCTATTGTTTAATTTTTCTTTCATGGTTTCTGTTTTAAATATTTATAAAAGTCCTGAAATACAAAAGACTAAACCACAACCCTAGGTTATAAATCACAACCTAGAGTTTCAACACTTATAAATTTTATAACCTCAGGTTATATTGTTAAATTTGTCGAGCAATAAATTAAGAGTAAGTTATGTCAAAAGCAGAGATTGGAACTTTTATTAGACAGAAAAGAGAAAATCTAAAAATATCACAAGAAGCAGTTGCTTATCATCTAGAAATGTCTCAAGCTGCATATTCAAAAATTGAGCGCAATGAAACAAAAGTAAAAGTTGATCAGGTCTACAAAATTGCCGAGTATTTTGGTGTAAGTATCTATGAGCTTTTACCTCCATCACTAGCGAGTGATATTATGGGAGAAAACGTATTTGGTTTAGCTTATCACTATATTGTTGTTGGAATAAAAAAAATCAAACTTATTTTTAGATAAACTAAAAATAAGTTTGATCGAACAATAAAACGCAAATAAAAAGCATAAATCAAAGTTTCATTCAGATAATAAACACTACTGATTAATGTACTAATTTAAGATTTTGATACAGTTGGTTTAACAAACCGTTGTTAATAGGTGGAATATCATATTGATCCAAATTTTTCCAAAATTCATTTGAATATTTACTTTTATTTGGTGATTTATAGTTATTTGATGACAATTGTTTTTTCATTTTCTTAAAATTGTCAGAGGACATAAAATTTCGATCTAAAATATAAAATTCAGATAATATTTCATATGGCAAATGGCCAAACTCAGCTTTACGTTTTATAGTAGCAACTTCATGTTGATATATGTTCAAAAGATGATATAGATTGGCTTTTTCGATTTCTAACGATGAATAATTTTCTACTTGTACTTTTTGTTTTGTGTTGATTTCAAGTCTAAAAATTTTATCCTTCAATATAGATTCTGGTAAAACCTGATCAATAAAGATCTGCATACTTTCACTGTCCTTATTATAAGATATAGTCCCTGCTTGTTTTTCATTTTTCATGATGTATGAAAGGTTGGGCTGTTTCTTTTCTATTGAATATATCTTTGAGTTTTTTAGAATATGCTTAAAAGGAATTTCCACGATATGACTAACAAGAAAGAAGCTTCCCATTTTATCATCATAATCTCTCACTATAACCGAATCGCAAAATACCCTATAATCGAGAAGCCGAAAACGAGATTTTTGTCCATTGGAAGGAATATAGTACTCCATAAGACCCTCTATAAAATACTTATTTTTCTTATTAAAAGTTTCCAAAGATCTAAAATAACCCTTTAAAACAATTACATCGGCATTTTTAGGACTAATTATTACTTCCTGAAGTTTTGTAGAACGGGGATTAAGTAAAACCTTAAATTTTGTCTTTAAAGAAGGGATATTGATATTCTTTGTCTGATAAGAAATATGCTGTGCGACGAGTCCTAATAAATCCTGATCTTCAACTTGAATGCCATCTAACAAATCAAACTGACCATCTTTATTGCTAAATCCAATTAAGTTTCCATACCTCGTATAAATATTTACCCCTGAAATCGGAGTATGATCTGCACTATCAACAAAAAATATTTGACCAACAACTGGCATTGACAGTATTACATAAAATAAAAGAAGAAGATATTTTTGAATCATAAATTTTAAAATACACAATTTCATTAAAATTAATGGGATGCTAAATAAGAAATTAGTTCCTCACTTATAAAAATTAAATTCTAATACTGGTTTTTAACCCAATTTACAGCATCACATATTGCTTCATAAATTGCCGTAATTAATCCTGGAAATTTTATGCCACCTTCGATATTTACCATTTCTTATCAAAGAATATTTTGAGGTTTCATTAAATTGAATGCAAAGGGATCTATATTACCTAGAAAAATCTACTGAGAAAGCGACAAAATTATTTTCCCGCTTCGATATATGTGAAAAAGTAAAAGAGTAAAAAAACCTGAAAAAACAATAACTAAAAAATATGCAAGATTATAATAGTGTATAGAAGCAAAAAGTATGGTAGATAAAAAAATAATCAAAGAATCTTTAAGATTAAATTTCTTGCGACAGAAAAAATCAGTGATTGAAATATTAAAGTTTCGATAAAAGGAGCAAATAGACTGATACAAAAAAACTATGTAGTTAGAACTTTCTTCAATAGGATTGCTCAAGAGCTTCTCATCTATTGAGGTTAATACGAAGGATAAAACCTTGTTGTCAATAATTTATTCAAAGCTAACAGACAAAATAATTTTGGCAGGTTTACTGTTTTAAAAAAATGCTCTATTTTAAAATTTATCATTAACATCAAATATAAGTGATAGCTACAAAACTCTCCGATTCATTTTTGCAATAAGGTTGTTCCCAGATTTCTGCACATGCGTCAATTCGGATGTTACACTAGATGAAAAGAAACCTCAGTCATGAAATCCTTCCAATATGATCCTCCAGCTTACTTTCATCCAGTTGTTGCAAATATGCCTCTTTCCAGAAATTAGTATAATTTTTATCCTTCATCCGGCGACTTATCTGGAGTAATAAATCCAATTTTTGCGAGTCAGTAACAACCTCTAGTCCCATTCTTACCTGTTCATACAGAGCCACAACTTCAATACGGTTCGCCTTTTTAGGAACCTCATCAATCTGTTGATTTTCCTTTAACAGAACACGATAGTCAGGCTTCTCCAGAACATACAGCATGTTGATATAACTGTTTTGATTGATCTTTATCACCCAAGGATTATTTAAAATGGTATCATCAAAATTAAGCAGCGCCCATTTTTCACCGTTTACAAAATAACCGAACGTAACTGTTGCTGTCTTTTCAAAGAAAACCACTTTCCATAGCGGAATATCGCCTCTAAGAGGTCTTTTAAAATTTTCAAAATAATACTCAAATAAAAATTTCTTCATCCTGGTTTCTTTCCATAATGCTAAATACCGATCTTCTTGATCGATCTCGCTGATTTCAGCATCGGTTGATAAATCATCTTCTGACGGTGGCTCCTCTTCATTCGGAATCGTTAAACCGCCTATCCCGGCAAATCTAAGTAATAACACGAAGTCAGGTTTAAGAAACAGGAAAATCAGATAAAACAATACCGGAATAAAAAATAACAAAAAATCATTTTTAAAATAATCAAGTGTAAAGAATGTTCCTTGGTCGCGCTGCGTTAAGAGTATATCCAAAAGCAGCAAATGGATAGAAAGAACTATTCCCAAACAAAGAATTATAAATATAATACCTTTTAGAAATCCCGTTAGCTTTACAAAGCGACATGATTTAAAAAAAAGGTAAGCATATATCTGTTGGACCAGAAAGATATATGCATATACCAGCACCATAGTCGCTAACACTACCCGTTGAAATAAAGGTTTATTTAATCGGCTAATCAAATCATCAAAAGCACTACCGAGATTTATCATTAAAGCAAATAATACAATTCCGATCAGATAAAAAACATGCTTTTGCAAAGTTTTATTCATCATAGTAGAAAGATCTTATCCAGTTATGGTTAGGTTAATATTACACCAATTATTATTCTAATAACGGATGTAATATTAACCAAATTTTCAAAATGAAAAATATATTCCCTATAGTATATTAATACGCACGATTACACTAAGTAATTTTCTTTGTACATTTTCCTAAAAACATGTACACTTTTGTACATTTTCGGAAAACCGGTGATTTTCACTCCATATTACGTACAAAAATCCCGAATTTTAATAATAAAACTAATAGAAGTACATGAATGAAAAAGATTTTTAACAATGCAGGAGTTGCTGCCTTTCAAAACGAACTGCTACACCTAAGCTCTACTGAACAACAATTACTAATTGCACAAATCCGAGCGGACTTTGCACAGTTTATGATGGATCATTTTGATCTACATACCAATCAAATTACACAGATTAACAACATGACTACCACCTTTAAAACGATGTTAGCAGAAGGCATTGCAAGCACTTGGGAAAGTGGCTATGCTATCACTTTTCAAAAAGATACCGTTGCCGAAGATGATAAACCCACCGTAAAAGATGTTATCATTGGCGGTTCATCTGTTCCTGATCCGAATAATCCAAATGTCACAAGTATGAGTCAGGATTTTCCATTCAGTGTATGGATCTGCTATCGTACAACGATTTAATGAGTTACCCTCTTAATCTAAACTTTTATTAACCGATTTAATGTTTTATAACCTATTTATAAAATAAATTACGAGAGATTATAAGTGTCGAATTATTAAACAATACATCGAAAAAACATACAGAGCAGCACCGAACGACGATACTTACTGATCGAGCGGGTGCTACCGTGATGTCTCATTTAAAAGGCGATCAAAAACCAATACCTAAAATCGCTGGGACCAGCATTAGAAGGTTGTTAAAAAGAAAATCAACAATAACCAATCCGATGACGACGACCAGCTCTAACCCAATATAATTACTTGTCGATCTTCTTATCCACGATAGGTCTAGTAGGTGCATTTGCCAGTTCCCAGGCGGTGTAAAAAATCAATTGTGCCCTTTTGCATAGCAGTTCAAAATCGATCTTATCAAATTCGTCGCTAGGCCTATGATAGTCGCCATGAAAACCGCCAAAGTAAAAAGTAACAGGTATGCCCTGCTTGGCAAAATTATAGTGATCCGAGCGGTAATACAATTGGAAAGGATCATTACGTACATTGTAGCGTTCATCCAATTCTAACTTTGTATAGTCCGAATTTGTTTGTTTCACAACCCGATCCAGATCATTGCTCAGCCGGTCAGCGCCGATAATATAGATATAATTTATATCCGGATGTGGCAACGTATCCGCACGGCCGATCATATCCACATTGAGGTTGGCGATGGTTTTATCCAGAGGCATCACCGGATGGTTGACATACCAGGACGAACCCAGCAGTCCCTTTTCTTCCCCCGTCGCTGCCATAAATAAGATACTGCGCTTAGGGCCTTTCCCTGCTTTGATAGCCTCCATGAAAGCATCCGCTATCAGTAGCATGCCGCTCGTGCCCGATCCGTTATCGTCCGCACCATTATTGATACTATCGCCTGCTGTATAGTGGTTTATACCCAGGTGATCATAATGAGCACTTAGCAGCAGTACCTCATCTTTCAATACCGGATCCGTGCCCGCAATATAGCCCAGTACATTTATCGGGTTTACCGTCTGCAATACACGAGAAGCTTGAGCCGAAAAATTAGTTTTAAACAGAAAAGGAAAAGGCTTATTACTATCCATCAATGTCTTTCTTAATGCTACCACATCTGTTTTGGCAGTATTCAAAAGAGCATCAGCAACTTTTTGACCGATATAAATAATCGGTATGCCTGAGTCATATTTTCCAGTGACACCAGGTCCGGCGAACCTTCCAGCATCATTGGAGTGCCTGAAAGATGCAGCATCAGCCCATCCGATTTATGATCGACGACTGGCTCTACCAGCAGCACCGCTTTGGCTTTATGAAATGCCAGGTAACTGATCTTTTGCTGAAAAGAAAAAGCGGCATCGCGAGGTCCAGCCCCTAGGAGCATGACCACTTTGCCCGTAACCTCATGATCCTGAAAATCATTGTACGGTTGCAACCCTTCGTCAATGACTCCAAAACCAGCAAACAGGATGGTATCAGCTTTTATATCATATCCGGACAAAGACACCGATGCGGGCATATTAAAAAAATCCACCACCGGTTTAAAAGACATACCACCTACTTTGACAGATTCATTCAGTAACACACGTTTGGCTGTTACTGTCTGCATATAAGCGCCATTGACAGCACCTTTTACCCCTATTTTTTTATAATAATCGGCTATATATTGTGCGGCTTTATCACCATCAGCTGTACCGGCCTCTCTACCCCGCAATTCATCCGAGGCTAAAAATGAAAGATGTGATTTGGCATTGACCGTATTGATCACTTTTGCGGAGGCTATAGCATCTTTATTTTGTGCAAAAGATGAGCTACAGAGCAACAAGAAAATAAAGAGTAAAGATTGTTTGTGTTTCATAAAAGATGGATAGCTTATTCTTAAAATCCGTTTATCATATGCATCAAATTGACAGATGCATAAGTAGGTTCCCACCCATAAGCTTTTCCCTAATAGAATATAAAAACATTTAAATAATGCGGTCAAACAACAACATGATCATGACATTACCTGCTACCCTTATCTAGCAACATTTCTCCTTGGTACAAGTTCAATGCCATTTTAAAAGCAACATATAACAAATTTCCCGACAACAAGATGTTTACGCAAAAAAACTGCATATAAATATTGTTTTACAATCCCGAAGGAAGACTAAAAACTCAGATTTACAAAATGGTATCAGCGAAATAAAGAAAAGGAACAAAAGAGGTATTCTTTAAAACTATAAAGGATGCTATACCTTTTATTACCGCACTAAAATTTGATGGACCAGGACTGGTATTAGAAATAAAGTTAGAGGAATTTGAATCTCCTTATCATCCTTTAAGTTTACACAGTGATGGAGTAGTAACACATACCTTAATGGTTGCAGAACCCGCCTATCGTTGTATTATGCAAAATGCACATTCAGGAAAGACGCAATTAAAAAAAGTCGTGGTGTCATGATGATTGATAAACTTAACCTTCACTTACCTCCTACTTGACACTTTAACACTAAGTAATACATTTTGCAATAAGATTAATCCATTTTATTTTGGAATGCTGAATGACATAAAAATCTGACCATTGCCTATTATCAATTAGCCATTTCTAAAGCATTAACACACCCTATAGTAGTCATATCCTCTCAAAAACAATAACCTCTATTACATCTCAAGAATAAGTATCAGTAATCAAACTCAGGCAACCCCATTTATCTAAAATCCCAACATAAGTGAATATTCTGGAGAAAGTGGTTCTTCACCACATTTGGTGAAAACTATAATTTTTAATATCATTGGGCTCAGTACGCTAGTTTTTTAAGCGACCTACTTGCTAATCAGAATAACTATTTAATACTGACCGCTTAGTTCTTCGCCAAAATTGACGAAGAACTAGTTTGACCGAGACTTCTAATTAATCAAGATTATAAGTCTGATTTCAAGACAGCTCCGTTGCTTGCATTGGTAACCAAAGCCCTATATTGACCAAGCCACTTTGATTGTAATGGTTTTTTAATAGGCACAAACGTCGCTTTCCGTCTGGCAATTTCCTCATCATCCAGATTAACAGATAAGATGTAATTATCAACGTCGATATGGATTTCGTCACCGTTCTTAAGTAAGCCAATCATGCCACCCTCGGCTGCTTCTGGCGATACGTGGCCGATTGAGGCTCCTCTTGTTGCTCCACTAAATCTTCCATCTGTAATCAGTGCAACCGAACTTCCTAATCCCATGCCCATGATCAAACTTGTCGGAGTTAACATTTCCTGCATACCTGGTCCGCCCTTAGGACCTTCATATCTAATTATCACGACATCACCCGCCTTTACTTCTTTCATCAGTATACCTGTAATAGCTTCATCTTGTCCATCGTAACATACAGCCTTACCGGTAAATACCCTTGCGCCGGTAAGGCCAGCTGTTTTTACAACAGCACCTTCCTCAGCAAGATTGCCATAAAGAATGGCTAATCCGCCTACCGGACTGTAAGGATTGTCAATAGTTCGGATGATATTTTCATCTTTGATCTCTGCATTCGCAATTTTTTCCAGTAATGTTTCCCCGCTGATTGTCAAATTGTCCAATAAAGCTGTATTACCCCTTTTTGTCATTTCCTTCATCACTGCATTTACACCACCAGCCTTATTAATGTCTTCCATGTGGACGGTTGATAAACTAGGTGATATCTTCGCGATATGAGCAACTTTTTTAGAAATCTCATTGATGTCTTTGAGTTGAAAATTAACATCTGCTTCATTAGCAATAGCCAGCATATGTAAAACCGTGTTTGAGCTTCCGCCCATTGCCATATCCACAGCAAAAGCATTCCTGACGGCATTTTCATTCAAAATGTTTTTTAACTTAAAGCGCTCACCAGCAGCCTCGTCCTTTGCTATTTCACAAATTCTTTTCGCAGCACTTCTGTATAATGCCTCACGTTCACTCGTTTGGGCCAGTATTGTTCCGTTTCCGGGTAGCGCAATACCCATAGCTTCCATTAAAGTATTCATTGAATTTGCGGTAAACATGCCCGAACAGCTACCTCCGCTAGGGCAGGCATTACATTCAATATCCAGAAGTTCTTCATCACTGATCTTTCCTGCTTCGTGTTTCCCGACAGCTTCAAAAGCAGAGGCTAGATCAATTGGGGTCCCATCTTTTTTATATCCTTTGGCCATTGGACCACCGCTCACAAAAATTGTTGGCACATTCACTCTAAGAGCACCCATGATCATTCCCGGAACTATCTTGTCACAGTTGGGTATCGCTATCATTGCGTCAAGTTTGTGCGCATTCATCACGGTTTCTATTGAGCTTGCAATAAGTTCTCTGCTTGGTAGTGAAAACAGCATCCCATCATGTCCCATAGCAATGCCATCATCGACACCGATTGTATTAAACTCGAATGGAACACATCCATTGGCCCTGATCTCATCTTTTATGATCTCAGCTACTTTATTCAGAAAAAAATGTCCTGGAATTATTTCTATAAATGAGTTTGCTACACCGATAAATGGCTTTGCAAAATCTTCATCTTTTAGTCCTGTAGCTCGGAACAATGATCTATGTGGTGTTCTCTGATTCCCCTTTTTTACCTCGTCACTTCTCATATTGAAAATTTATTTGTACCTGCAGATTTTAACAGGATAGGTGATATATAATAGTTCTGGTTCATGTAGCTACTATATCTGAGACTTTAGCCTGCTGAGTGTTTCCGGCGATACATTCAGGTAGGCAGCAAGATTGGAGTTGGACAACCTTTGTATAAGTTCAGGATTGTTTTTAAGCAGATTGCGATAACGTTCGGTAGCACTCTGTGTAAGTAGATTACCTAATTTGGAAGTAATGACCGTTAATCCGTATTCCAGTATATAAATATACATCTTGTCCCATTCAGGTATAGTTTTTCTTAAATAAGAAAGTCCTCGTATGTAATAACTAAAAGTTCTGATGCTTCCACTGCCTGAATATATTCTGTCGAAGGCTCTCTGGAAATAAAGCTTACAATAGAAGTTAGGAACGTATTTTCAAATGCCATGAACCTTGTAATGATACTTTGATCATCATTAGAATAATACAATCGAAGACAGCCCTTGTTAATAAAAAAGAGTCGGTTTGCTACTGTGCCATACTCAAGCAACTGTTCGTTTTTCTTTGCTTCAACAGGTTTAAGTATGAAATGACAGTGGTTAACTGCTTCTCATTGAGCATTGTTATCTTTTGAATTAAGTCTGCAAGTATCATTGTAATCGTAGATATAACATTATTGAAAGTCAAAGTTGCAACAAAAATATTTAAGAAACATTGACGAAGGTCAAAATCGAACCAGTAGTGATTTGTATTTCAGAACAACTGGTTCTCCATCACTTTTGAGATGGGATTTAACTCCATCCAACTTTTACATTCAGCAACATAAAATACCTTTAAATTCTTTAAACTGCAATTAAATCAATAATCTCAATATCGGAATAACCTTCTACATCATAATTACCGAGAATATAATCTATTTCGATTTTAAATCTAAAAAAATAAGTTATAATTCACTTATAATCAACCAACTGTTAGCACAATATCCATAAAGTCTATTTTTAATTTTATAGATATTGTTTTCAATAGAATCGTACCCTACCTACATTTTCTGATAGCATTTGTAAATGCTGAGATAATATAAATTCAAAATAACCATTCATATAATTTGGTTTATTTACCTTTCTTAATAACATGATTATCTATTTAAAAAATAGCTTCAATAAACTCTGATAAATGCAATCATTAAAGCATTATTGTCACTTTTCCTTGATTCCAGATATTTCTTTGAAAAACTTACTGACCGGAACTCGATTATAGTGGAGTATTATTTCGACTGTGTAAAAGCGATCTGTCTATCCCTGAAAACAGTTTATGAACAATATGCCGGTACTGACTTTAAGGGCAGAATCAAATAAGATTTAAACCTTTGACGGCCTGCAATAGCCATTCAAGCAATTAGAACCATCATTACTCCTTTGGCAATTTATAGGTATCTCCTGCTCGAATAAATGCCTTAACGCACAGCATAAAAGTTCCTCTACTCATCTGTTCTTCCATCCTGAGCCGGACTTTGATGAGTTTAGATGCCAAATTCACGAAAACCTCCCTACTTTGACTAATTCTCCATTCGACCGCATGCTTTCCATCTATGGCAGATTCATAAACTTGCACCAGACCAAATAGCCTATCTTTACGTAACATGAGATCCTGTTCATGAAGGTCGCTATTCCTTTCTTTCAAAGCCAGTAACCACCAGTATATTTTTTCAAAAGTTTGCTTATCGACATATTGCACGTCCTTTGAAAAATGTTCAATTTCGACCAATAACATCGGAATAACATCGTTTAAGTCATAAGCAAAATCCAGAATCCGGATCAGGTCGCTTTTTTTGATTCCGCCGTCATCGGTTATGGTAAATTCATCTGGCAAATTTTGGATGAGCGTCTGGTAAAGTTCGGTCACTTCTTTGGGTTTATCTTTTTCCCCTTCATCCATAAAATTCGAGATCGGCTTCAAGCCAAATTGCTCTTTCATATATTCCGAAAATATCGCTTTAGATTCTGGGGAGCCATCCAGCTTAGGTACATTCAGATCATTTTCGGATATAACCTTCGCTAATAGCGCGCTTATTTTATCCAGATCCATATTTTGGTAATAGGATTTTTTGGTCCATTTGTGATAGAGTTCTAGACAAGCAGGAGATGGCAGACGAAGTTGGAATGATTGATCACAGACAAATGCAATAGCTTCGGTCACTATTTTCATCTCCTGGTCATCCAAAGGATACTTTTTGTATTGTTTATCTAGACATTCAGCTATCGCAAAATAAAAATCTGCTACAATATCAATCGTATCGCCCATAATCAGGGGATAGCGAGATTTTATTTTATCCATGAGTTTTTGACAGGCTGCTGTATTTTTCTTATGATCAAAATAAGCAAGTCTTTCTTCGTAAAATTTGTTTTTCACTTCTACTTCTGTCAACATCTGCAAGCTGTCAACAAGTTTTTGTAGCTCTTCTGTATAAAAGTAACTGGGGTTAGGATGGGACTGGGATCATGTGTGCTTTCATCTAGCAAATAATAATCATCTGCGGATATTGCGTCATCAGGTATCGGTTCAACGGTTACAATGACACCCATACAGCGCAAGAGTAAACATTCGATGAGATGCTGAAAGCGTTGCGTGCTCACCGCATAATCCTGCAGTTCATCCAACAGCTGGTCCACCAGATCATCGACATCGTCGTTACTTTGTGATACAAAAAAATCTAAGTTTCCAGATGGGCTTGTTTTTACTTCCATCGCCATTTCTCGCAAGATGGGATATCGATCTGCCATTTCTAAAAAATGATCGGGTCTAAAAAATAGATCCAGATGGTTGCAGATCCCGTCCGGCAATTCATAGATGACAGTTTCTTTGTTTTGCCAGAATAACCGGGTTTGGTCCGCCATCCACAGACTCTGGTTAGGGTCATCGGAAAAACGGCTGAAATGGTCATCCATCATCTGCAAATGAAAAGTAACGACAGGTTCATCGGGGGTAGAGTATAGTTTTTTCTCACTCTCTGAAGCACAGGTAGTCATGCGCATGGATAGGTCTTTACCATAAAAAGAGAAGATCGACAAGCCACCATCTGTTAAAGTAATATTATCTAATTCAAAAAAGATCAAGGCGGGATCTCGCGACTGATTCAAATTCCTCAGCCATGGACGCGGTTCTGGTTTATCACTTACAAATACCTGCAGCAAGGATTGCTGTTCAATTAAACTGTGGTTCATATATATAAAGATTTAATACAGATAAAAAAACAGTTGACAACAAACTTAAGACTATTGGTCTCTCGCTTGCATCAAGCCAGCAGGATGCATAACTATTTTTATATCTAATATATTCGTTGTTAAAACGTGGTTTATCAGTATTGAGCCGTTGGTAAGGGTGCTATAATAAAAAGTTCAGGTGTTGATCATTTTAAAATAGTTATATGCGCAAGCCCATCTTTGAAATAGAGGTGGACATCCTTAAGCACATACATCAAGTTAAAATTAGCGATTTATTTACAATAAAAAATCTTTTTTATTTTTAAACGAAATAAAAAAAAGGATTGAACAGCAAGAGCTATTCACACGGCAGAATAAAGATGTTTTTAAGAAATTATCAGAATTCATATTTTTTATTGAGCCCTCTCCAATCTGCTATGAAAAAAATTGTAAACTCTTTTTTTAGGGTAAAAGAAAAGTAACCACAGGAAGAGACTGCAGGCAGTAAATTAAATTCGTTCGAACCAATTTTCAATTTTAAGGTTTTGAATAAACCTAAAATCTTTTATACTATCTGTCACTAAGGTTAGTTGGTGAGCAACAGCAGTAACTCCTATTATCAAATTCATCATGCATATGTGTACCATTTTTTCTAAGGAAGACTTTTGTTTTGACGTAATGCTTTACTGAGGTCATAATTGGGATAATGGATAATCCTTTTACAAATTTATCTACCGCATCAAGTGATTTTTTCGGATTGTCACTATTTTCAGCACCATACATAAGCTCAAAAACTGTAAGTTCAGAGATAAAGCAATTCTCATTCGGAACAGGTTCGCCCCCTTTTCGGAAATCTTTTACCGATCTTGTACCTTCCCTATACCTCAACAGTACGCAAACATGGCGTACCACATTATTTTAACAGTTCCTATGATACGCAATCATTTACTGTGCGTAATATTCCAGATGGTGTTTTCAATTTCAGTTACAGCAGTCCTTTTTATAGCGTAACAAGTACAGAGCAAGTTGAAGTTAGAAACTTAAATTGGAATACACCTGCTAATACAACACGATATGTCGGAGAGCCATTTACAATAACCGGTAATTGTATTGATGGTCACGGATATTCAATCATCGGAAATCGATTCGGAGAAGGTGCTATCGCTCAAAACGGTCAAATATCATTCATCATTCCGGGCTACGTGATCGGAATTGTTCCAGCCTTTGCACCAAAAGGAAAATCCGCGATTGAAATGAAATTGAACGATACGACAATAAAATATAAAGACCTTTTCGAGTTTTATAGGCGATTGATAACTAATGCCCATCAGGATTCCTCTATTTTCATATAGGAAACAAAACCTCCTGAACCGCGCATTTCAGGAGGTTTTTATTACACGATTGCACCTATTTGAACACAAAATTTGAGAGGAAATTACTGAGCTTAATTTCGTTTTTTTATTTTGTTAAGTAATCTACTAGTTGCGTAACTGACCACTGTTCCCAATGCAGACATCAACACGGTCTGCAACACATCCCCGAAAGAAAAAGAAACCCATATCGAACATAGTGTACCACCTATCGTACCAATACGGATATCATTCAGTTTCATCTGGCACCCCCCTTTCTTTATTAGGCGACACCTGATCTGGTGGTGCCTCCTCCTCTCCTTTTTTCACTTTATCATCTAGAACTGTCTCTACCACACCAAGCCCCAGAGCAATGTATTTAATAATATTTAGTGCCTTTCCCGGCAGCTTGACTGGTGCAAGCAAAATCACCTGCAACACCTGACTGATTTTGCTTATTACTTTTTTCATCATGATAAAAATTAAATGCTATAAACAGAAAGCCTAGAAAAATTAATAAGAAGTACTATTTTTTCGAGGCCTTCCGTTCTTTAGTGAATATTCAGATACACTTCATCACCATATCCCAAAGGCTGTAAACAAGTGCCTTCAGTTTTGCCAAAGCCTTTCCGCTTGCAGTACCCGTTCCTTCTCCTGTTAAGGTCGTGACGGGTGCGATACAACCCAATAACTCACGCTGTGCATCGTTGGCGGCATGAATCAATATCGCTTCACGGCCAAGGACATGTGGAATACCGATCTGCTCGCCATGTTTCGGATACCGCTTTTTTTCCAGCTTGTATTGCCCTATCGGAATACAACTTATCCGAGGGATATTATTGCGGTCTGGCAGTTCGACCGTATGACAGATATGCTCACCATTGTAGGTAAGTGTTCCATTCGTTCCTTGAGCTCCATATTTCCGTTGAAGCTTGAGGATCTGTCTGTTTTTCATCACTTTTCATTAAGGAATATCCACCGCCACAATTGTCATTGCGTTGTATGGATTGTTTTTTAATGGATAGAACTCATTATTGACCTCTTGGTACATGGAAATTCCCACGATCAGGTACACCACTTTAGTGTCGTCCACAGTCAAAGGAGCTTCTAACAAATCACCAGGATATTGCCTATTAACGGGATGAAGGCCGATTTCACAACTTCTGGACGGGGCGGAATATCATCCGTGCTCAACTCGGCAACAGCCAGTGTAAACTGCATATGTGTCGCTCCCGGCAACAGCATCACATCAATCTGGGGATTGAAGGCAGGAACAGTGAGGTTAGCTTGCCCATCAAGCCTGTCAAAATAAGCGTCCAAATTTACTCCGATCAACATTTTAAGGCTACTGGCCTGATTAAATTCAAACCCCTTAAGCAACTGACTGTTCTCCTCCAAAAACGTGCGTTCACCCCTACCATTGATAACATCAGCTTTTTGAATGCGATGTACCAGAGACGTCATTCTGTTTCGTAAGCTACTGTCCCCAAATGTGCGTAGCAGATTATTTAACTGTACACGCAGGAGTTTTGCCATTTTTGCTGCATTACCAAATTCAGCCATATTTTCGCGCGTCCGCTGAAAATTGGGATCCGTCTGAATCCGTGCCTTGTCCACACCGCCTTTCATACGAACTTCGTAACCTCTACTGCGATGTTTGCTAAAAGAAAGGTCCCCGACCTTACCTCTAAACTTGATTAAACTTCTTGTTTTGCCATGATATTATTATTTTGATAGCAACACAAATATGGAGCAAGCAAAAACAATCACGGTCCAAAATGGCTTAATACGACCATCATAACAGCAAATGGCAGTATATGGCACAATCTGTCCATCATTAAATGCAAGAAAAGGTACGGGGAGTGTACTGATAATGCACGAGAAAGGTACTAACCCTCTACTAAAAAGGTACTGGAGAGCTACTAAAGAGCTACTAAACAGTTACTATAGACAGTAGGTAATCCATCAGAAACAGTATACCCAATTGTGGAAAATAACACACACTCCAGCGCTGGGATGATGCAGGTATAAAATACAACAAAATAGGAATGTAGAAACCTGACATGACACCTCAGAACAGCATTAACAACTTGTAAAACAAATAATTAAAACAAAACAACAAGAGTATTGGTTAAAAGTAAATTAGTAATTTTCTTATGAAAGGGCTGTCTTTCTCACTGCAACCAACAGTATGAGGGACAGAGAGGTATCTAGCTGACAGGAGAATCAGGTAATCACCCCAGATTGTCCGGCACATGCCACTGCTATGTCCACCGGCAATCCCCAGATCAGTTTATCATGTCAAAAAAACACCGTCTGTGCATCAGCGCAAAAGACGTAGCCAATATCCTAGACCTCAGTCCACGCCAGGCTCAACGAAAATATCAACAGGCCAAAGATGCATACAGCAAGGCAAAACACCAGCATCTTACGGTTGGTGAGTTTGCAGCTTATTACGGTTTGCCACTAACGGAAGTAGTGGAACGTTTATAAAATCTTTATAACTCACTATCGAGAATCCAAATCTGTCCAGGTAGTGAGTTATAAAGATTTTTTTGGCATTAATTTTACCCATTCTGTTCGTAACTTCAGTAGTTTTTCATATACGTCTAACTGCACCTTATATCGTTCTTGCTGAACTCCGTAAAATAATATGAAGCACATATCACCTTCCCTCATTAAATCTCTAACAGCCAATTGCACAATTAAACGACCTCTTCCTGCCCGAAAAAGTAAATTTGGATATAACTTTTCTATTTTAGCTAATGACTCCATATCGACCTTTCCTTCACGCCCATCCAGTAATTGTACATCAACAAGTTTAAATCGAGAAGAACCTTCTTTGAGGTGAAAATAGGCTATCTGTGCGATTCGAACCCACTCATTCTCTGCTCCTATTATAACCAAAATCTCATCGGTAAGCTCCTGCATACATATTTTTAACCGCATTTCATATTCAGTCAACAGCTCATGATTACTTCTCAGCCGTTGCTTACGAGCTCTTAAATCATCTAGCTTTGTCAAGTAGAATTCGATCTGTTTTACTTGTTCATCACGTAATTCAACCAATTGATTTTTATGAAGTAACGCCTGATTTTCTTGTTCCATATACAACTCTTCCCGTTCAGTCACGTAAAGTATAATCTGTTTATCCTGTTCAGCACGTAATTCAATCAATTGATTTTCATGAAGTAATGCCTGATTTTCTTTTTCCGTACGTAATTCTTCCTGTTCAGTCACGTAAAGTAAAATCTGTTTATCCTGTTCAGCACGTAATTCATCTAATTGAATTTTATGAAGCCGTTGTAAATTATCCTTTTGCATAAGTAAATCTTGCATTTCTTGTAACAGTAAAACTTTATTAGCACCCATTTCATTTATGACTTCATCACGGAGCGACACCGATTTATATAAAATTTACTTCTTTTGAGTGCGTAAGCGCTAAACTTTCGATTCTTTCGGATAGCAAAATAGACCTGCACCATGATGAGGCAGAACATAACAACCACATAATCACGTTCAAAATATTCGGCTTTTTGCAGGTCGACTCTAAAAAATGTCCAATATACAGCATAGACCACCCGCAAAGCCACAGCTCCCATTAATAATACCAACAATATAAATTGAATTATATATCGCAATAACTCATGTTGCCTCAGATAACTATTTGCATCTAGTCTGTAGATAACATAACTAATCAAAAAAATTGCAACAAACATCAGCACAAAACTAAAAAGGAAAATCATCAGATGCTTTTCCAGCGTGATGCTCCATGGCACAGATAACGCAGTGGTGTAAAAAGTGATCAAAAAAGAAGAAGTGGCGGCGAGCAACATTAAAATCAATACATTACCATACCACGATCTGAAGAAGAATCGAAGAGCAATCATAATTAGGTTTAAAATTAATATTTTCTCTAAATTAAGAAAATTCCTCAATGATTAACCTAAAAATTTGAGATATCAGATCTTCTTGATGAAATCTATTTTTCCATTGACCGAACAAGATCCCACTTTAAATAGCTTTAAACTATTTTTTAACCTATTTCGACGGAGTAATTTACTACTTCGAGGAAACCGCGATCACTTTCTTTCACTTAACGCTATTAAGCTAATATCTTCGTAATTCGATCGAAGCAATAAACAAATTAAATGAATCATTTTCAAATTAACCTAATACAATAGTTTAGAATAACGCATGCCAGTATAACCCATTGTTCAAGGAAAATCAGGAGGAAAAAATAAAATTAATTAATTTATAAGAGATGAAAAAACATCAATTTAATAATAAAGGAGTCATGGAATGGCTCGCCGCACTTTACAGTGCTACCGTAAATTACCAAATAATGGAACAGGACCTTATCCTGATGTGCCTTCGTAGTTGGCTGATCTCCAGGTTTGACCTGTCGGAAGATCAGATCGCCTATATCAATACCTTGTCGGAAGATTTCAAAAGCAATCTAGCACAAGAGCTGGTGTTTGCTATCAATAATCAATCGCAGATCACATTGGATAAGCAGACTGATGAGAAACGTTCAAGTACATTGTCCCGCGATTCAGTCAAGGTAACAGAATACGAATCGAAAAAGGTCCAATCAGATGCCTCGGATATTCCTATCCGATCTGATGGTGATACGCGCTTTAACTACCAGTTGGATGGACATTTAATTATTCGGATTTATTATAAGCTTATATAAAACGGCACCTACCCGAATGCATTGCCATGGGCCATACCTCTCCCATGGCATTTGCTATTTCTTAAACTGATTATTTCAAAATTTAAAAAATGGATCGTTTTATCAAGCATTTAAATATGCATTTTAGGAAAGATGACCCCTGCCGTCAGCATCTACTGGAGCACTCCAAGATTAGACAAAGCGGTCGCGGTCAGATCTACTGTAGGGAAGATGAGAGCCGTCCTTACTGGTGCTATGTGCTAGATGGAGTAGTCGGTGCGTATGAGATGAATCTCAAAAAACCATATATACATTGGGTCGCTACCGAAGGAAATTATTTTACAGGTACAAAGCACGAGTACAGTTTCAATAGCCAGGCACTGAATATTCAATTTTTGACAAAAGGAACAATTGCCTGCATACCGTTGTCCATCTTACAGCAATTGCAACATGAATATCCCAGTGTACATCACTTTGTCAGTATCATGCGCCAGAAGAAATCGGACTTTTTTAACAAAAAAGGACTTATTATGGTTCAGGATGCCGTCGATCGCTATAAAAAACTGATGGAACTAATGCCATCACTATGGTACAATTTGACAAATAAAGAGCTAAGCGAATTTCTGTATATCGACCCCAAGACATTGTACTTGAGTAAAAAAAGAAATCTTTATGACAAAAAGTAAATTACTACCGTCATACCCGATTTCTGAACAGAATCTATTCGCTCCTTTGTAATAGACAATCGGACTAATGCCATGAACAGCATCGGTACACAAGTTAAAAAAATAAAGATCGTCAAAAAGTTAACAGTCTGGCAAAAGGAGTACCTCGCCAGACTGCCAGTTGCCAAAAATGGCAACTACTGTGGGGGCCGGTATGACTGCAGCGTACTGAAATTAACTGATTTAATTATGAATACCTAAAACGAACGTAATTATGAACTGGTACAGCTTCACAGGGTCAAACCCTACGAATCCAGCACATTACAACAACGTTGGAAGTACGCCACCGGCTTGTCCAGGAAACGATAGCATTTGTGCTATCCAAGCAAATCCTACAGGATCGGGTCAACCGCAACTAACAGATGCATTGAAAAATGAGATGATTGTTGCTTTGAATAACCGTACTCCATCCACTAATGTGCTGTTAAAATCTTAATCAATATTGGTTTAAAGATTTAAAAGAGCAAGGGGACCAAGGGTCCCCTTCTCTTATTTTTAGATTTCCTTAAAAATTACTACATCAATCTCTCTTTCATCCGGTGTAAGTACCAGACCGTAAGCAGACAGCTGCCTATTCAATTCTTCTAAATTATTATAGTCACCCAAGTAATATTCTCCATACTCTTCACCTCGTCAATTACGGGCATGTACTGCTTGCTATAATCGACAACAAATGCCAGTACAGATGTGCCTTCCAGGCTTTGTAGATTCGCTTCTTTTATCTGAGTAGATTTATTTACAGCTGTCTTACTCAGCACCAAACATTTTCGTTTAGCTTTCCCATAGTATACATTTAATCCAAAAAAATTGTTTATATCCGTGTACACGACTTTAGCATGATCACGTTCATTACGAAACATTTTGTCGACCCGTTCATAACATACCGCATATTTTTCCATCCACCTGGTTGCTTCTTTCTCATCATCATTATATGTATAAATATTTTTATCCTTTACCCTCCAATCTATTCGGTGTTTTGTGACCAAGAAATCTTTTTGTTCCATCTTATTGAGAAGAGAAAGATAAATATTTAACAATGGCATATTATTGAAAGAAGTACGGTATTTCCTACTGACGCTATCCATTTGCAATGTATACCCACTTTTCTTAAGCCCGGGATTAAAAGCCGAGACCTTACTAAATGCAATACCGTCCGTAATCCGATCTTCTTTAATGCTTAGCGGCAGATAGTCATTTTTAGCAGGAAGACTAATTTTCCCCTTGCTTAACAGTTCCTGTATATTTTTACTATTCAAAACATCTACGGCCGTTATTGCTATTAGTTTCCCTTTATAGATCCAGACTACATGAGGTGCAGATTGATGGGGAAACAGATTGCGCAATACGGTATCTGAAAAAATGACAGGCGGATATGCCTGATTTTCTTTTAAAAATTTATTGGTTCTGAACAAATCCTGAATGGTCTTTTTATCCTGCCAAGCAACCTGCAAAAATTTTACTTTTCCTTCGAACTCTTTTTGAAGCCTCACTACTTTAGGCATATTTGCAATACATACTGTACAGAACGTATCAAAAAAATCTAAAACAAGGAGCTCCTCTTTATACGCAGAAAAATCAAATTGTGAGACTTTATCATTTAAGATTTCAACTACGTGATTGCTTTTAAAAGTGTCGCCCATCTGTAGTTCTTTACTCCGATCTATTTTTGGCTGTGCTAGACTCATAAATGAAGTAATCAATGCTAAGAAGCATATTGTAAATTGTAGTATTCTCATTATATATAAATTTTAAAATTTAAAATTTTATAAATATCCAAAGGCTCGCGCTGCTTTGGCATTCTTTAATTATCGCTTATTCTGAATTAGACCACCAATGTTTATTGCGTCCAATGGAAGTAAAATACCATAAGAAAAGCTGTTCGGTTCCAACTGATATAGCTTTCCATCGAGGTTCCTTTTCAATGTGGTCCTGAATTTAGGATCAAGATTTAGACGCTTTAAATCCGTCCAACGTAAGCCTCGAAAAACCAGTTCTTTTCTTCTCTCCTTAAGGATTAAACTGAGTAATCTATTCGGATCCCGCTCATCTACCTGCACATAAGCACCCTTTACCCATCGTCTTTCCAACAGTTTGTTCATATCCGAAATAGCGATCTCCAGATCATTTCTTCTAACAGCACATTCGGCACGAATAAAGTATAATTCAGGTGTTGTTAAACCGATAAAAGGGCTTCCAAAAGAATTATCATAAGAGCCTTTAAATGTCATGTATTTAGGATCGGATGGTGAAATCTTAAAAAACAACTCCCTCCTAAGATCATTTTTATGATAAGATTCGTACAACAGCGTATCAACATAACAGTAGTATTCACCGAAAGCCTCGCTATACGAAGCGGTTGCAGGAAAAATAACTTCCTTATTAAATCTTGAAAACGGTAAATCATCAATTGGTATCAGATCATTGTAATCCAACAATGAAACATTTTCCTGCAATGCAGCGTCTGCAAACAAGTAAGCATGTTCATAATCCTGCATATCAAAATAAACTCTGGCCAGAGCAGCATAGCTGGCCACTTTATTTGGTAGCCCCTGCCCAACGACATGATTTGGTAAACTAGCGGCCGCCAATTTTAAATCTGAAATAACCTGATCGTATCCTGCTCTTTGAGAAGAACGCGGTACACGTTCATCTATGTTTGGGTTGTCACGGATGGGAATCCCAAGTTCTGATACTGCTAAATCCTTGTTGTAGGCAACTGTATAGGTGGACAACAGTTGGTGAAAAGCAAACGCTCTAAAAAATGAGCAGATCCCTTCAGTTGTTTCCATTTTACTGCATCCATATTTGGATCTAGTTTCCCCAACAAATCAATCACCTGATTAGCAATATAAACCACTTTATATGACCCCTGCCAAGGCATTACATCTGTTAATGGCTCATTATTCCAGCAATATAAATTGCGATGATCTATTTCTGTCATCGCTAGCCAATTGTTGTAAGTCAAGAAATAATCATCGCTTGATATTTCTCGCTGATTGGGATATCCCATATTCATATCTGAATAATTATTAAGCAGGAGCTCTGCATCTTCCAATGTTTTTGGGATCGCCATTTTTATATTTGGCTTGTAGTCTAAATATTCTTTACATGAACCATGCAAAAACACTACGATTAAACACATTAACATTCTATTCATAACTATTGTATTGTTAAATTAACACCTAATGAAATCATCAGAGGGTCCGGCAGACCAAATCCAACTCTGGATCAACGTTATATTTATTAGCCCTCCAAATCGTGGTAATGTTTTGCGCATAGCCGTATACATTTAGATTTTGAATGCCAAACCTTTTTATATTACTGAATGAATAGCTGAATTGTAGATCACGCAATTTTATCTGGTCTGCAGGAGCAACAAGAGCAGATGAAAAAGCATAAAAATTTGTAGCAAACATATTGGCAGGGTAACTGAGAGCGGGCACATCTGTCAAAAGTTCATCGCCTGGTTTTTGCCAGCGTTTCGTAAAATCAGCATGCCCAACACCTGAATTAATAAATCTGTAGTTTTCAAAAGATTGACGTCTGAATTTATGTCCCAGCTGATAAGCAATGTTAAATGAAATTTCCAACCTTTTGTAGCGGAAAGTGTTGCGCAGAGAACCAAAATAAATGGGCACTTCAGAACCATTATTATCCATTTCCCATACTGTTGCATTGCCATAAAGTGCTATGTAATATTTAGATATCTCACCATTCACGTAACCACGCGGTGCTCCAGTCTCGGGGTCCAGACCTGCCCATTTAAAGCTAAGCAAGCTGTAGAGATCCATTCCTTCAAAAGGAGTGACAAATGGATTAGAGCTTACAAAGCTATTCCCCAATATATCCTGACTAAAAGATTTTTGATTATATTCCTGTTGTAACTAAAAACCAGATTTGTGATCCATGAAAATGCTTGGCGCTGTACATTAAAAGATTGCAAAGATACATCCACACCTTTACCCTGAATATGTGCAGAATTAATAAACATAGATGAGAATCCGGTACTTGGATCAAGTTGCCCCTGTGCAATTAGATCCTTTGCATTTTTAACATAATATTCTACTGAACCCGAAAGTTTATTTTTCAACAAACTATAATCGAGCCCAATATTATAGGTACCTACCCTTTCCCAGCGCAGGCTCGGGTTAGGTGGAGATTGTATATATGCATAGGTTGATTGCTGATGTAATGAGGCATACTTTCGCGATACATGATCGGATATGCCGAAGTGGAGTTATTCACATTGCCATTATAACCATATGTAACACGCAATTTGAGCAGGTCGATTTCATCGGGCAAAAAAAACTCTTTAGAAATTAGCCATGAACTACCCAAAGACCAAAATGGTTTTCCTTTGTCATTTGTTTTAACACCAAAAAGATTTGATTCATCCTTACGCACAGATCCTGAAAAGATGTAACGCTCCTTAAATGCGTAGTTGGCATTTGCAAAATATGCACGGTAACGATTGGTGAAGCCATCCATACTACTAAAATCACGTAATATAGTCTGTCCAGCTATTCCGTTTAGTGCTGGTACAGTTTTACCCCATTGTACAGGTGTAAAATTTCCATTTTCTCTATTGTAGCCCCAGAAGCTGTTACTTGTAGCATCGCTTCTAATTTGTCTTACCTCAGTACCAGCTAGCAGATTTAGCTGATGAAGTCCCGACCATATTTTTTCATAATTAACTTGTATTCTTCCCATCTGCGTAACGTTGTCCCGCTGTTGTTTATTAAGATAATCACCCTTTGGCATATTGTACGTAACAGCAGTAGGATCCCAAGAAGCATAGTAATTAAGTGTTGCACGCTGATCTACAGATCCAAGTCCGCGCCATATTTCTGTTGGCTGGCTGGCACGTTGGTACGCATAATTGGCAGAAATAGTTAATTTCGGCAGTAATTCATATTTAACGTTTGTATTGAATATCACCTCACGCACTTTGTTAATTCTACTGGTTTCATACAGTTCGTCCAACGGTCTGAATTTCCAGTCCAAAAGCCGTCCTCCAGCTATCGTATCCCTAAAAGCAGGATTATAACCAATGGCATCTACAATCAATGCCTTCCCATATTTATCAGCCAATTCCATATAAGGAAAGTTTCCCATCCCCCTGCCCATTACATTATAATCCCAATTGGCGTCAGCATCCTTAGATTTCGAATCGGTGTAAGTAATACCAAAGTCCAGCAACAATTTATCAAGTGGTCGTATCTGTGTGTTACTCTTTACTGTTAAACGCTCATATGAAGATGTGACCAGGTTTTTTAGATTCTTGTCATATCCAAGCGACATGATTGTATTTACCTTTTCACTCCCGCCTTTAAGTTGAATATTGTATTGTTGATTGAATGTAGGACGGTAGATATATTTCAGAAAATCATCCCGCATATCTATTCCCCGTAACCGATCCAATTCTGTATCAAGTTCATATTGGTTAATTTGACCTAATTTCTGTTTTTGAGTAGCTGAATCACCGGCGTTATATTATACGAGTACCGGTTCATATTACTGTTGTAGTAGCCTTTGTTAAAAAGAAATTTCTCAGCATCGATATAATCAGAAGAATTCATCTGAGGCATATAATACAGATCGGGTTTCTCACCTACAGTAAGGTTACTGTTAAGTTGAGCTGAAGTGGCTGATTGAATCTCCCTTTCTTGGTGGTAATCACAATAACGCCATTTCCGGATTGCGCTCCCCATATGGAAGCTGCAGCTGCATCCTTCAGAACAGAAATATTTTCAATATCATTCGGATTTATATTGTTAAAATAGCCCGTTAGATCATCAAAATTATTAACGTACGGTACACCATCGATGACGATTAAAGGCCAAATATTAGAATTGAGACTACTAACCCCTCTTACATTAATATTTGGAAGTTTACCTCTATTTGTTGACGAATACTTGGTGCTTGATATTCCAGGTACTACATCTTCCAGCCTGCTTAGAAAATCTGTCGATACTTTACGATTGAAAAGTGCAGAATCTACAAACTCAAAACTTCCGGTAGCCCGTTCTTTAGGTATTTTCTGGTAACCAGTCGATACAACCTTCACTTCATCAATTTCATTCTCCTCAGGTATCAATTTAACCATTAACAATACTTCTGAGGTATAATTAATTTCTTGCGTTTTGAAACCGATATGGCTGAACTTGATTTTTCCTTTTCGGTTATTTACCTCCAGTTCAAAAGTTCCATCTTGGGAGGTTCTGATTTGTAAATTTTCCGCATCGACCCGGATAGATACTCCTTGCATCGGACTATTATCTTTAGCGGATATCACACGTCCTCCGAGTTCATATTTTACCTGCCCATGCACCCCGCTGTCCTTGCGAGGTGTCTGAGCATATAAACATAAACTATGAAATATTGCTATAACTATGATCCATGGTACCGCAATCCCTTTAATTGCCTTTAATAAGCAATTCATAAAATTAAAGGCATACTGCACTAGATTAAACTGATAGTTGTTTACCAATTGGTCTAGCCATTTTATTTTTTTATCCGAAAACTGAAGGAAAGCATCATCCCTGAAGAATTGATGATGTCTACAGTTTTCATCATTTAGTATTGATCTTTTCAAAGTGGTTAATTTTTGGTCTGTTTTAAAAAGAAAACGAATTAATAACCCTCGCTTTGAGACAATTCTTTTCCTTTGGAATAGCGCATAGCTCTCCCTGTTGCAAAGTTTTTGCATTTTTTAAAAGATTAGATTGAGAATTAAAAGGGAGCTAATATTTAGACAATAGGTTCCCTTTTCAACCTCAATAGTTAAAAAATAAGATTAGAAAAAATGCAATTATTGGTCTACATCAAGGTTATAACTGGTCTTCGCGATTGCATAATTTAGATAAAGAACAAAAACCGGCTCCTAAAATATTAGTGTATCACGATAAAATCGTAATCACAATTATTTGGTTTACTTAGAGAAACGTCGTACTTTTAAAGTGTAATGTAAAAAGTAGGCTTCCGATCCTCTTTATATTGGAAAAAACAATTGTTTACCAATAGAATAAAAGTCGGCAACATATATCTTCTAGGGAATGATAGCTTATTAGCTTCAACCCTCTTCCATTTTCGTTTTTTCAGTATCAGGTCTGGGCATTACGCCATACTTTTTCCGCAAAAGCGTCTTTGGATTTAGTAAGAGCGAGCTCTCTCCTATTGGACTATATGTTTTATTTTAGCTCCTATTGCGGAGCGCAGATAATGTTCTTTAAAAGTTGTGAATTATCGACTTGATTACTTCGATCCTTGATGAAGTAACCTCGTCTTTTTTGGATGGTTTTAAATCGTTGTATCATAATAATTTTTGGTTTATGAAACACGATGTGCACTAAGGAAGTATTGTCAGGCCTAGTTGGAGATATTTTCAACGGAGCGAACTTCCTAGCTTTGCACGAGGCGCCGTCAAGAGCCCCTAAGACCTAAGTCTTAGTTCCACAAAGCTGACAGGAAGCCCGCTCCATTGATTTAGGTATACGAATATACAAAATTTCAATGGAAAGCGAACCTCGAGTCTACTCACGTGGAAAATTGACGGCTTTCGTGCGTAAGTGACATCGTTAAGGGTAGAATACACCACCCACAATAATCGCTAATATTTACACAACAAACATACTATTAAATAATTAGAAATACAAATATTTTAAACTTTCTATTTCAAAGCCATGAATTACGAACAGAGATTTACAGCTAAAAGCAAGAAGTTCAGATTACATTTTCGACTTACTGAGGAGGAAATTGATTTGTTATTAGAAAACAAGAATCTTAAATATAAGGGATTAGAAATAGGAAGCCGTACTCTAACATTAGATTTGGCAGAAGCTTACCCTTTAATTTTCGGTTTAGATTATTGTGAATTTAAAAATGATAATATAACATTTCCTTCATGGGACAATTTACCTCAATCCACAAAAGACTTTATTGAAGGTAGACCAGATACAGCTCGAAATAAAATCGGTCTGAGTGGTACTAAACATAAAGCAAGTTATATTGTCATTGCGATAAGAGACTTTGCTATTGGTCACACTTTCAGCAATTCAGATATAATCCTTAACCTACCTTCTCCATTAGATAAAGAATCATCAATTGATTGGAATAAAGGCCTACTGAAAGGTTTGGTTAAAAATACAACCACATCTAGAACATATAAAGATGAGAATGGTGATAATAAACGTGAAACTATCTATAAGGTAATCAAGGCTGTCGATGATGATTTATTGAAAAAGGCTAATAAAAATATTGGAGAAGATAAAGCAAAGAAAAATATTGGAGAAGATAAAGCAAAGAAAAATATATAACTAAGATAAGAATGAACTATTGAAAAATATTCTGCACTCAATGATAGTAAAAAGCTATTTTCTACAAAATATCTCCCCTACTTTCCGGCAGAAGATGAACTTATTAGAAGAGAAAGAAAAAAAAGTACTACGAGAACAGGACATAATTTATGAAAGGTTAAAAAATAGTTAGTTTATATAGAATCGATGTACCAGAGAAAGGTCAAGATTTTGCAAATGTGGCTAAACAATTTACTATAAACCTGTTTTTCTCTAAAATTGTAACAGTAGATGTTCAAGATCTGGATAGATTTGAAAAAACAGTAAGTGTTGTCTGAAAAACTGGCATCAAAAATCTAAATCTAGAATTGCTAAGATCCAGTTTAGTACGGCATTACAAGATGTTCAATAACTCCGATGAATTTGCTCAAGCTGAGAACTTAGCAAAGATCAATAAAGTAGGCTCTGGAAATCTCCTTAAGGAAATTATTCAACAAGAGATTTGAATTGAAAAACTGAATATCAAAATTATCGATATCCAGTTATGATAACCTTATAATAAATGCCAGTATGATTCCACAAATACAGATTTTTATAAAATTATTTATGTAATGAACTTATACTTGCAACTATAGACACAAAAAAACTAAAAGCCTACAGTTATTTATGAAGCTTTCACAATAACTATTTCTTTTTCTATCAGTTTAACTATTCATGTTTTAGAAAAATTGTTTCAACAAATCCACCTAATTTTGAATTTTGATCATATATCTTCAAAGCTAAATCAGCTTTTGGCATCCAGACACGACCAACCTCTACAGCTAAAGAGATAGGTATAGCTGGAAAGATATGCAGAGTAGTATCTTGGCTATGGTTCTTTTTTATAACGTTAAGAACTTCGCGCATTTTTTTTCCAAAATCTCGTATTTGCCTTCTAGATTCGATAAAATCATTAGTTGGGTTTTGTATGCGGATCGAATAAATTGACACCTCGTCTCCTAAGACTTTTTCAACCCTATCATCGGTAATATCTGCACTTAATTCAAGCTTCAGTGCCACCGTCTTAAGACTGCGTGTATTCTCTGAATAAACAAAGTCAGTTTCGATATCATCCCCGAATGCCCAAGTATCAGGAATTCTCCTTTTTTGTCGAACATCAACAGCAACCATGTCATTTATTAAAACTCCGAGCTGAATCAATAATGGAATTGGTGCAAATGCAAATAATGATATGTGATTAATTTCTCCAGATTTTATCATAGGCAAAAGAAATCGATCAAATTTCATTTTCAAATTCCTAAGCTCAGTAGACCAAAAGCTTAAGTCAGAATCCCTATCTAAACTATTTACTAAACCAAGCTCAATAGAACTATCTTTAGCAGGATAATAATCTGGTCGTAAAAAGCTACTAACCATTGGATACGAAACATTAGGTGTATTAGAACCGATATTAGCATTGTAAGATACAATATAACTTTTTCTATCGGGTTGTATATTAGTTACATTTTTGATTCGTTCTTCATGCTCCTTTTTCATATCTAACAAAACAGATTCTGGATGTCCCAACACATCAACTTTATCAATTAATCTGTGATGCGCATCACACATCAACATTAAATTGGAAATATCATCCGCTAACTGTGGCGAAAGAATATTATCTCCTCTCGGTCCTTTTGGCTGATCAGCTATTATATGTGCAATATATGCCTGATTAAAATTTCGTTTTGTTAATATATCAGTATGTAACTCTTTATTACAGCCAATGTATTGACATCTACCTGCGGAACGTATCCAAATAAGATATTTATTAATTGGAGATATCGATGTTGTACTCATTTTTTCTTTTTTTAATATTTAATGTTCTGTTCCTCCACCTTTCCAATCCCCATCGATTAACCATAATTCATAATGAAATAGCCACTCTATAATCCAAGGTATTATAGTATAAGCAATCATTCGTCCCGTGTTCCATTCTGATGAAACAAAAAGACATAACTGCTGTTCCTTTTGCTTATAAACATGCGGTAATCTATCTTTACCAAGAGCTAATTTTAGTACCTTGGGTCCAATAACATATATTTTAGGAACATTTCCTAGCGTATAATTAATTTTAATTAGATACTCATCTCCTAAGGGAGAAGACCTTAAAGTCCCCTCCCAGGTAAAATATGTTATCATATCGGATTCCATTAAGGATTCAGGAAAAGCTCTTTTCAACGCTATATACTGTTCTGCTAATGAGGGCCTCTTTATTCTAATCTTTGGATTTCCCATGAAATGTATGTGTTGGAATTTTACTTATAATAGTGCTTGAAGCTAAAGCTGAACCAATAATTCCGTCTTTTTTCGAATAAAAATTTGATCTTTCTGATGTTAACAATCTAGAGCGCTCTCCTATCTGAGAAAATGTTTTAGTTACCAAACCGTTCCCAAAAGGTTTTTTAAGAGACTCGGCAATATTATGCAAACCATATTGTGATTTTGCAATGCTTAAATCTTGACGAATTTGTTTTAACCATTTATAAAAATTATCTCTACGGAATGATCCTTCATCATTCCATCTATCTGCAAAATTTTCAGTTTTATTTACAGGATTAGATATCCATTCATATCTATTACCAAACCTATCCAAACGCCACTCAATTTCATCTTCCATACGTGATATGATACCACTAATAGCATCTGACAAATCCTCTTCTCCCCGATATGCACGAGCGGCTAAAGTTGTGATGACGCATGATATTGGTTTTTGCTTTCTAACATCTTCATCTTTTTCAGTTGAAAACATAATATCACGATGTCTTTTAAGAAGCTGAACAACTCTTTGCAAAGGTAATCTGGTTTCTTGATACCTGGGCGTTGGTTTAACAGCCTCATTAAGTGAAAAAGATTTTCTTATAGTACCGTTGTATAGTTCAACTTTTCTCATAAACCACTTTGCATAACCAAATGGATTACTTTGGTACCATCTACTAGGATCAGTTTCCGTTTGATAATTAAGACTTTCTCTATCTGTGATAGACAATCTTAATTTTTCATAATCTTTCTCCTGTAAATTAGAAAATGATTTTTCCAAAAGAATACTATATCCTTGTGCAATTACACTGGGCAATATATCCATATGATATTTATCATTCCGATCAGAAGAAGATCGATACCTTAATGTCCAACAACGTCTGCCTTCATCATCCAATAATGACTCGTAAGTCATGTGCGATCTCAACTGATCGCCAACAATTCTTTTAACATCTTCCTGTGTCCAATTCCATCTCTTCCCATGTAACTCGCAAACAATATCCAAATCTAAATCGTCTTGCGGGTCTACTGGTTGTATTGTTGTACCAATAATAAATGATCCCTGAGGCTTTATTTCGGCTCATAAGGTTTTAATAATGAATCATCTTTACTGAGCCAGTTGCCAACAGCTATATAACTTTTTACAGCTGCATTATGTTGAGTTTCCGTAATGCTCAAATTTTCAGATAAAGTTTCTAAAATTTCAGCAAATTGGATGTTTTTTAAATCTTCCATATTTTCATTTTAAAAAAATGCCCAGAATTTCTGGGCATTTCGAATCTTACTTTTCCTTTCTAACACCTTTAAATTTACCTCCGGATGTTTTGACATCCATAAATTGTCCTGTTTGCGTATCACGCTTGGTCCATAATCCTGTTACTGGATTTTGTGATTGGCTACGTTCTCCCACGTAACCATGACGCGATTGTCGCCTGTTTTGCCATTACCTGCCATTGAATTAACTTTAAAATTTTGAACATAATCTTCCATCAGCTATGATAATGTCAGTTTTCCAGAAATGGAAAGACCATAACATTGCCAAAGCATCCTGTTAAGATTTTTACTATTAAGCTGTGATCTAATTTTTCGTAAAGAACATGGGGAGGTCAAGACCCAGGTTACACTGGAAAGGAAAGAGTATAATTACGGGAAATCTGATTTTATTCTTTTTTATGAAACAAAATCCGTTATTTCGCGTTTAATAAAAAAAACAATAACTCTATTCTACCTTTCAGGTACGGATGATACTTTGAGCTAAGTGTTACCAGCACTTGGCTCATATTTTAAAATATCATCTTCCTATTTTCTTATATCTTATTTAATCAAATTTCCATCCTACTAATTATTTTACTATCAATACAACAATTAAAACAAAAATACTAAATTTTAAATCATATTTATCTAGAAAGAATTTGGAAATTTTCCACATCCATTTCTTCTACTTACCTCGTTATAAGTTAATAAAGAATTGGGCCTTAGCTTTCAATTCGTCAAATATTTTTTTGAGCCCCTTCCCACTTAACATCAATTTTATATTTATCTAAGATTTTTTTAAAATTTTCATCATTCATAAAGTAAAGATAAAACTCATCTTCATCTATCATTTGTTGAAAATCTTTATTAGTTAGTCCCAAAGAAAAAGCCAAATCTAAATTTTTATAAAACTCACGATAATTACCAATACTCCCATTCAACTCTGCTAATGTGGTATTTGCTAATATGTGTTGCGGATTCAGTTCTAAAGATTTATAAACAGCCTCAAAACCTTCATTATACCTCTTTAAAACACGTAAGCTGTTTGCATAACCATTCCAAAGGCTTGGATTTTCAGGGTCTTGATCAACTGCTTGTTGATAATACATTAACGACTTTTCATAATCCTTTTTCCTATAACTGATAATCCCAAGCATCGATAAAGATCCAATCACATTGGATTCAACCTCCATTTGATGCTCAAATAAATTTATAGCAACATCAAGCTTTCCTTGTTTCACAAAAGCATGTCCTTTGAAATATTCAGCATTATCAGCTAATTGCGGGTTTAGTGTCTCTGCTATCTCCAAATTCGCTATTGCTTCTGTACATAGATCAGCTTCAAGATATACAATGCCCAAATATAGATATGCAAAAGAAAATCGAGGATATAATTGAATTGCTTCTTTTAATAATGATATTTGATCTTCTCTGACTTTGCTTTTTTGAGCTTTTTCTACAAGCATATTTGCTCTCATAAAATTATCAAGCTCATCTACTTCTTGGCTATCAACCGCCACATCATGCGTGAGTTCCTGAAATAACTCCAAATAGTCTGCAGAGGTAACCGATTGACCTAATAAATCATCATTCCTGTGATGCATTCGAATCTCTTCTCGCATCTCTAATTCAGGTTCAGAATGAACAACAAATATTTTTTCAACTACGAAGTCCTTTATCTTCTTATGCTCTAATTTTTCATTCAAAATCCTTAATGCTGTACTTTTTGCATTCGCTTCCCTTGGTTTATCCTTAGCTTTAGTAAAATAAGGAATTCTAGAAAGCACAATGTTAATCTTAGGTACGGTATTTCTTAATGAATTTGAAGGTACAGCTAGTGAACAAAGCACCTGACCTATTCCATCAAGGTTTTCTGTATTATTCGCAGCAAACAACACAACTTCATCTGCCATAATAGACATGGTAACACCAGCGATATCTGTAATCCCTGTTCGAGAGTCAATCAATAAAACATCTGGCGACAGTTGGTTTTCGATCTGAAATTTCAGATTGAAAAGAAATCTACTCCTAAACTATCTTTTTCGTAAAAAAGCTTCGTCCAGTTAATATGGGATAGTTTTTTCCAATATTCTTCGCGCGTCGTATTACCAGCAGCAATTAAAGAAACCGTTCCTCCACCCTCATTGAAGGAATTAACTTCAGTGACATAATCTAAAATATTCTCTGGAACAATATTTTCCGTAGTAAACTTGTGGATATAATCTACCAAGCCACCTTTTATCCCGCTTTTCCCTATACTATCACTAAACTTGATATGTAAACCCGGAGCCTCGAGGTCAAAATCAAGCATACAAACCTTTTTGCCAAACTCTGCCAATCTATTGGCAATATTGGCCAATGCTAAGGAACGTCCTACCCCGCCTTTGTACGAATAAAAAGTTATTGTTTTCATATTAACAACCTATAGCAAATAGTGCTCCTTTTTCAGAGACTCTTTTTTTAAATAATGCAGTTTGAGCAGTATTGATATATTCAAAAAGCACACTTTCTGTAAATACAGTCAATGAGCTCTGTTTTTTTTCTTTTGAATTAGAAACTAATAGGTCATACTTCACGTTGAGTAAGTCTTGGTCCAAATGCAAAAACTCAGATAACTCGCGAATCATATTTTTTGAAAGCGCTCTCTTTTTATTCATAACCTCAGAAACGATTCCACTGCTCCCGATATAGGGTTGTAGATCTTTCTGTTTAAATCCCATATAGCTCATCTTAAGCTTAATGATCTCAACAGGATTACCTATGTTAATGTCTGTTACATCATTTTCGTAGGCTTCTATCCAATCTGAAAGCTGTTCAAATTGTTTGATGAGATCTTCGTTTTCTCCGAAATCTGAGCGATCACCGATTTCTTCCAACTTGGCAACTGCCAGGTTGTATTCCTCCTCATTTTTAAACATTTTCTTTTTCATCACTTTCATTTAAAACATTTCTACTGTGTACTGATTGTTCAGATTACAAAGTCTAGTATATTCGGCATGGGTACCAATCCATTTTATATAGATAACCCCATTTTTAAGCTTTTCGTGAAACTGATATTTTACTATAATCCGTAAATTATTACCTCGAATATCAATAACAGCCCGCTCGCTATTAGGGGTATCAGCTTTTGCATCAGCCTTTCCCAAAATATCCACCGCTTTTGCTCCAAAGGATTCTACAATATCTTGAGGTTTCCCCCAAGTTTGGGATTTTACAATCGACACCCAAGCTTCAAGAGCTTTCTTCTCTCTGGGATTAGTTTTGATATAACTATCAATAGAAGTAATTTTTATAATTCTCACCATACTGAAATACAGATCAATGGTCTTGCTCTTGACGACAAAGGTAATAATAAAAAACTCTCAAAAAGAGAGTTTTTTTATAAATTTACAATTTTATTTTAATAATGTTATAAGATATTACAATGTTGAGGGGTCTCATGCCAATTTTAAGAGCATGATAAAATTAATAAAGCTACTCACAAAGGAGGAAAATGCTCAAGGGGAATGAACTTTTAGATATATTTTAAGGATGAACATGAGCCTGCTTGGTAATTGAATATTCAGATAAATTATTCGAGGAACTAGTAATGGGTTTTAAAGGATTCAAGCCTACGGATATGGAAACTACAGAGTAATCACTCATTACAGGGCGGATATAAACATAAGATTTAGCTGGAGAATCCAAATTTTATGACATGTAGCTATATCTGCTATATTTTTTACTGGAAATAAAAATATTGTCTATGATCGTTTCAATTTCATAATTTTGCACTATGAGTAGAAAGGAAAGTGTATCCGAGTTTTATAGCCGACATGGACGTATCGATAGGGAAGCTCGCGGTTTTAATGTATATAATCGAGCGAATTTTTCTTGCGATAGCACCTCTCTCCCACCCAATCGCAGAGATTTTTATAAAATATCCATCATTACAAAGGGCACGGGAATTTTAAGTTATGCAGATAAATCCATTAGGATTGACAAACCATCTATTACATTTTTTAATCCGATGATCCCATACTCCTGGGAGCCAACCTCGGAAGATCAGGGCGGTTATTTCTGTCTTTTTACTGAAGATTTTATTACCCGCAACTTCAGAAACGAAAGTCTAGCCCAGTCCCCCCTCTTTAAAGTCGGCGGGGAGCATCTATTTTTTCCAAACACAGAGAATATTCATGTATTAAAAGGGCATTTTGAAAATATGATTCGCGAAATCCATTCCGATTATACACATAAATATGACCTTTTACGAAGCTATGTGCAGATCATTATGCATGAAGCTATGAAAATGCAACCGCCAGAAACGTTTTACCAACCTGCGAACGCGTCCGAACGCATTACAAAACTGTTTGTGGAATTATTAGAATTGCAGTTTCCAATCGATTCGCCAAGCCAGGCATTGAAATTAAATACCGCAAACGAATTTTCTGCTCAGCTAAATGTTCATACAAATACCTTGAACCGCGCTTTGAAGGAATATACAGGCAAAACAACTACGGAGTGGATCACGGAAAGGATACTTCAGGAGGCAAAAGCATTGTTACAATTTAGTAGTTGGGACATCTCTCAGATAGCATTCAGCTTAGGTTTTGAACATTCATCTAACTTTATCTTTTTCTTTAAAAAGCAAACCGCTGTTACTCCTTTACAATTTCGGAAAAACACGGGATCAGTATATATTAAAAAATAAAATAGCAATATAAAACTCATTGTAATTTTCTATTTAAAACAGCACTTTCGGATCATATATATATGTTTACAAATGAAAACAGTTAGGGTTGATATTGCTGTTTGTATTTCATTACGATCTGTTTGATTGTCATAACTTTTCATAGTTATTAAAAACGAGATTTGATCCATAATAAATTTGTTTTTATGGATAGTTTAAATTTAGGTAACAACAAATGTAAAGTTGTTACAAGGATAGATGCAGCTCCCTCAGGCTCCTATAATGGAGGACCGACCGCACCAGCATGGACTGCAGTGTTTTCCCTAACAATGGGCGTTTTTGGATTGTTGACGTCTGAGTATTTACCGGCGAGTCTCCTAACCCCTATGGCTTCGGAACTCGGGGTGTCTGAAGCTGTTGCAGGCCAAACGGTTACTGTTACAGCAGTTGCGGCATTATGTTCGGGGTTAATCTTACCAGGTCTGACACGGTCTTTGGACAGACGATGGGTATTACTTGCGTTTTCATTTTTAATGGTTATTTCTAATTTATTGGTCGCTTTTTCTTCCAGTTTAATAGTACTCCTCGTCATGCGAACATTATTAGGTGTTGCTCTGGGAGGTTTTTGGGCGATGGCGGCGGCAGTTTCAATGCGTTTAGTACCTGCGGCACTTGTCCCAAGAGCTCTTTCTATAATTTTTAGTGGCATAGCCGTTGGAACAGTGGTGTCTGTACCCTTGGGAAGCTACTTAGGCGGGATCTTGGGGTGGAGAAGTGCCTTCTATGCTGCTGCTGTAATAGGGGTAATCACACTGGTTTTCCAATGGTTCACCCTGCCTCGACTAAGACCCCATAAAACAGCAACCTCGGGTACAGTGTCCAGTGTACTTTTACGGCCAGGAATAGCTATAGGAATGGTAGGCTGTGTATTAGCACACATGGGGCATTATGCACTGTTTACCTACATACGTCCGTTTTTAGAAAGCACTATTTCGATAGGGCCTAATGGTTTAGCACTCATGCTTCTGGGATTTGGAGTAGCTAATTTTGCAGGGACGTTATTAGCCGGTAAACTACTGGAAAGAAGTTTGCGTAGAACACTGGTACTGATGCCAATGATCGTAGGTATCATAGCATTGCTTTTGGTAATGATTCCATCTTCTTTTGTAGGACATGCGCTATTAATTGCGATTTGGGGAATGGCTTTTGGCGGGGTTCCTGTAGCATGGTCAAATTGGGTTGCAAGAGCCGTTCCTGACCAAGCCGAAAGTGCCGGAGGCATGGTTGTGGCAGCCGTACAGGGGGCTATTGCAGCTGGCGCAGCCGCAGGGGGAATGTTATTTAACTTTACGGGAATTGTTGGTGTGTTTGTTACTGCCGGCGTCTCTATGCTTTTAGCTGGGCTACTAATCGAATTATGGGTTAAAGTCGGAAAATCTGGATATAATACATAGTAACATTGACTTCCACCACATTAACTTAAGTAGATATCTAAATGGATAGTAAGGCAATATTGTCAACGACACTGGCCATCATGATCTGGTAGGATATAAGAGTAGAAATCCAAAAAATCGCCAATATTATCAAGAAATCAATTAATTTGGCACAAAAAATGTATTATTAAATTAGGTTAATAATTGGTTAGATTAAAAACGCTTGAGTTTCCCAGACTCAAGCGTTTTTTTATATTACTATATAGATTCATTGAATGTAAATTATCCATCTTTATTACAATTGTTTACATAAAGATATAGCTAAAGTTCATTACTTATTTTTTGGATTTAAAACCTTTTATTTTTTTCTGGTTCTGCTTTTTAAATATAAAATAAGACCTGCCATAACAAAAAAAGAGGTTAAGCTATTCCAATAACAAAAATCTTCGTTTAAGAATAGTACTGAGCTACATAACTGCTATACTATTTATAAATACCATTAAAAATAGTTATAAGAAAAGGTAATTTTCACCTTTTCTTATTTATTTAATAGTCACAGCAAAGCTGTATTCGTCTGGAGGGAGACATTGGGAAGCATCGCATGCTTGCCACTCCACAGTGCCTTTTACTGTAGCTGTTCCTTTTTTAAGGCTTACTTTTTGTTGAAAAATAACTTCATTAGTAAAATAACCGACATCCATCTTGAAAACTTCTTCATGTTTTACTTTAGATTTTGGTTCTGCAGTTTTACCTGTCAACGCATAATCTGCAGCTTGAGCAAATTGGAAAGATGTGGGAATAGGGCCTCCATCTTTTACGTTTTGAGAATAAATATGCCAACCGTTCTGAATAGTGGCTTTAATAAATACAACAGCTTCTTTGCTATTCAGTTTTTTACTTGCTACAGTCCACTTTACTGGTTTGTGGATCTGAGCAGATGCTCCAGCTACCACAAATATGACAGCGGTAATCATTAATACTATTTTTTTCATTTTATACTAATTTAATTCAATCTATAGTGTCGATTTTTATGATTTCTTATCGCTTATGCAGCGTTACATTGCCTGCAATGTAACGCTGCATAAGCGAATCGTAAAATAACTTGGTCCCCTTACAAACTAAAATGTATCCGGCATAGATACGCTATTAGTACCCAAATATTTCACTTAGATCTAATTTTTTCACATCGCCAAGACTGGCAATATTGCTATCATTTAAGTCTTTTTCATCTCCTACGATACAATATGTGTACGGTTTTTGGCTGATATTTTCAGTATGAAAAGCTTTGAGATCTATATAAGAAAGTTGAGGTATTTTTTCATAAATGACTTTCCGAGAATCATCTGTAAGACCTAAACGCTGAGCACCCAAATAACTGGAAAGGATACTAGCACCGGTAACACGTTCGCTAGCTAATGACTTTAAAAGATTTGTTCTTACAGATTCCATAGCAACAGTAGACTCAGGCAACTCATTCAGGAGTTCATTCATACCACTTACCGCATCTTTAAATTTATCTGATTGTGTTCCGATATATGCTCCAACCATACCATGGTTTGCTTTCTTTTGGGGCTGACCATAGTAAGCATATGTTGTGTATGCTAATGCTTTTGATTCACGAAGAGTCTGAAAAACAATACTCCCCATGCCACCTCCAAAGTATCCGTTAAAAAAAGTGATGGTAGGCATCTGATTTTTATCAAATAATCCAGAATTTCTTTGCCAAAACACTTCTACCTGCTTCATTGAATATTGTGCAAATAAGACTTTATTTGCATTTGTTGGTTTTTCCACAAATTTTAGTCCTTTTTCTAATGAATAATATGAAGCATCTTTATCTTTCAATGGCTTTAAATCCACCACTAAATCAGCAACTGCTTTAGGGCCATAATATAAAATACGATGTTTTGCATTTGCTAAATTATGCAATACCTCAACTAGATCCTTAGGATTTAATGCGTCTAATTCTTGGTCAGTGAACGTATAATTAAAAGGATTTTTTTCGCCATAACGTGCATAAGCTTTTAAACCCTCCATGATAGTCGCTTTACTTTCCTTTGCATTTGCTCTGGCTTTTTTCAACCGCTCTATATAAGATTTGAATGCGGCATCATCTACGATACAGTTATGTAAAAGATCCTGTAATAAACTTACAGATTCTTTAAAATTACTGTTCAAGCCAGAGATGGAAACACTACTTTCTTCATTACCGGAGGAAACAGAAAAATCTGAAGCCAACTTATAGAACAATTTGCTAAATTCCTCGCTTGTTTTATCTTTTGTACCCAAAAATTCCAGGTAGCCTACTGCTATACCCAATAACTTATTATCCCATTTACCGAAATCAAAATGATAGGTCAGGCTAAAAAGTTCGTTATTTTTATTCTGAACGGTTAATACTTCTAAGTCTTGTAGATTTGATTTTGAAAGATCCTGCTCAAAATTTATCCATTGCGGTTTTATATCCTGCTCGGGCATCTCATTGATCTGTTTTAAAAATGCAGATTGCACATTTCTATTTACAGTGATCGGGGTAATAGCTGGTTTCTCTACTTTAGCTACATTCATGTCCTGCCCTTTTTCCTTCAGAATGGTCACATAGTTGACATCTGAAAGGTATTTATTTGCAAAATTTACAATGTCTTTTTTTGTAATCTTGGATAAACGGTCTGTATATGCCAGTTCGTTTGCCCAGTCTAGTTCTGATGTAAAACCTGACATCAACTGTTCCGCAGTTTGATTATAATTTTCGTACAGTTTAATCTGTGATTTCTTTTCATTATTGACAATTGAAGTAAGAAGGTCTTCTGAAAAATCACCTCTTTTTAATTTATCCAACTCCATTAATAAAAGTTTTTTAACATCTTCTAAACTCTGCCCTACTCCAGGATTTCCCTGAAGAATCAACATCGAATAATCCTTCAAAATATAAGGAAATGCTCCTGCACCTAGTAATTTTTGCGATTTCACAAGATCAAGATCAATCAGTCCTGCTGAACCATTTGTAAGCACATTGGCCATGAGATTTAAGATCTGTGCATCGGGACTAGCTGCACCCGGAAAGCGGAATCCCATCAAAATATATTCTGAAGATGGACCTACAATCGTTTTTGAAATCGGCTTCGTGATAGGCTGTTCTTTTTCAAAAGTATAAGCTGGAACAGGTTTACATTTCATAAATGAAAAAGCATGATCAATACGCTTGATTACATCTGTCGGATTAAAATCGCCTGACATAATGATTCCCATGTTGTTGGGAACATAATAGGTCTCATAATATTGACGGATTGCTTTCAGAGATGGATTTCTGAGATGTTCTACTGAACCCAGGACCGTTTGCTTTCCGTAATTGTTATTAGGAAACATTGCTGCAAAAATTGCCTCTATTGATTTTCTATTATCATTATCCAGACTGATATTCTTTTCTTCATAAACTGACTCAAGCTCGGTATGAAACAATCTCAGAATAGGATTTCTAAATCTTTCGGCTTGTACAGCTAAATACTTATCCATAACATTGTTGGGAATATCCTCTACATAAACCGTTTGCTCAAATGATGTAAATGCATTTGTACCCTTAGAGCCCATGCTGCTCATCAGTTTATCATACTCATTGGGAATCGCATATTTAGCGGCTTCGCCAGATACACGGTCAATTTCTTTATAGATCGTGGCACGCTCGGCATCATTAGTGGAATGATTATATTTTTCGTAAAGATTGTCTACCTGATCTAACAGCGGTTTTTCTTTTGACCAATCTAAACTCCCAAATTTATCAGTACCCTTAAATAACATATGCTCCAAATAATGAGCTAATCCGGTATGGTCTTTCGGGTCTGTCTTACTTCCGGCCTTAGTGGCGATATAAGTTTGTATACGGGGCTTTTTTGTATCTGGACTAAGAATTACCGTAAGACCATTCTTCAATTTGTAAAAACGAGTTTGAATGGGATCATTAGTAACATACTTGTATTGATAACCTCCTTCTGATGCTTCTTTCCATTGGTATTTATCTACCTGAGCGTAAGTACCCGTAGTAATAAACAATAGTGAGATAAAAGCTATTGTCTTTAGGTTTTTATTCATAATAAAGCTTTTGTTTTAAAATAGTGATATGAAAGTATAATGTAACACATTATTTTATAGCAATTATCGTAATTAACAATACAAAATACAATGCAAACACTAAAAAACAAGAAAAATCACTTATTTAAAACAGTAAAACAATAAAAAAACAGATCTCCACTTAATTAAGCAGGCTCTCAATTAATTTTTCTGTTTATGAGCAATAAATTAAAAGTTTGGTTGTGAAGAAGTTTGCTGAATAATTTTCTAAAGTTCAAAGAATGTGCTATTTAAAGCATTGATTTATTTTAACAGTAACAATATATTTTCTTAATATTCACAAACTCTTATTCTGAAAAATTATCATCAATACCAATGCAGCATAACGTCTCTCCTATGTTGACAGGGGGCGTACCGATTTTATAAAGAATCACTCCGGTTGCCGGTGCCAAAATTGTACTGATCTTATTACCGAAAAGATCCGTGATAAAACCGATCTCATCATCGCGTTGCACATGGTCGCCAGCCTTGATATTGCTATAAAATATACCTTGAACAGGAACCGAAATATATGCTTGTTTGGTATACCTGATCTTTTTAAAGGAAGTCGGACTAATATCTTTCTTATCATACATCTTCAAAGCAAATAGCATACGGTAAATAGCATCATTGGTCTTTGAGACTTCGTCTTTATTCCAGTAACCTAGTTTTCCAATTTCTATGCTTAATGCAGTAATCCCTTGACTGACGGCTTGCTTAAAAGCATAAATCGCAGGTTGATGAGCATTGAGAATATAGGGATAGGACACAATTATATCAAACCCACTAATCTCACTGAGATGAGCAGCCTTTTTAGTCTGTGCCTTGAACTCTTCATTATTATAATAACATATAAAAGGAATAAGATCTTCTCCTACATCTCCACCGTGCATATCCAAAAGCACATCTGTTGCGCTAAAAACTTCGCGTGTAAGAAAATCTGCCATCACCTCAGTAATGCTGCCATTGGGATGACCTGGAAAAACCCGATTCAGATTCTTTTCGTCCATTGGATTTACGAATGGAGTACGGCTATAAAAAGATGGTACATTGGCAATTGGAATTATAATTAGATTTCCCTTTAATTTTTTAGGATCTATTTCTTTACGCAATTGCAATAGCGACAATATGGTCGGATATTCCATTCCATGAATCCCGGCTATAATGGTAAAAGTAGGTCCCTTTTCTGAACCGCTAACCAATGTGATAGGAATAGGTACAGTTCGTTTATCTCTAGTAGTTAACTGAAAAGTAGTATCGGTTATAACTGATTTTTCTTGATCTAAAATACGCCGTATACTTAATTTCTGTGCCTTTAAAGATTGAAAAGTGATCAGGATAAATATCAAAAAAGAAAAATGCTTCATATAAGTGCCTGCTAATGCAATGATGTTGCAAATATATTGAAAAGATTAAAAAAATCAATTATATTTGCATCGGTTTAACATATTATCACATCGCTTTTGAAATCATTCACAACAATATTGCTATTGATCTGTATCGTTATGATGAGCTTAAGCAAACTTTTTATAGTTGTGAGTTTTTATGCAAACCGTTCCGAAATAGCTGCAAAGTATTGTGTAAATAAAAATACAGTGACAATGCACTGTAACGGTAACTGTTTTTTGATGAAGGCTTTGAAAAAAGAAGGCCAAAGAGAAAAAGATATTCAAGAAATTTTCTCCAAATCTACCTTATTAATTTGTCATAGTTATTTCCCGATATTAAAAAAAACCGTCCTTCTACAATTTTTGACCAAAGTTATTCACTACTTACTGATGTCCCTTTGTGGAAACTAAATCTCTACAACCGGTTACTAAGACCTCCTACTATCTATACCACATAATTATATTTTATAGCAAATTTGCTAAAAGTCTGCTACCAAAAGTTGTACAATTTAATTATAGGTACGCATTTTCTTATCTCAAATACTTAAAAATAAAAATCGTAAAGGAGTTGCCTTTATTCAATAGAATTTATTGATAAGGGATATAGCGCTTTGTCCTTAACGAGAAGGAAAAATTGCACATACGTGCTTCGCACAACACTATAACATTCAAAATTAGCACATTCATTAGTTAAAATTCAGGTAAATACACGACCAGCTATTTTGATACGTACTGCGAACAATTTAAAATATTAAACCAACATTGATCTAATAGACACAACTCTAAAAAAGTTGTATTCAAAATTTTTCAACTATTTATAATTCAACATCCGTAACTCATGTCTTTACGTCCAATATATTTTAAACTCTTCTTAACCCATGCAATCGTCTCTTTCCTTTTTACCTGTAGAGTAACCGCACAAACTACAGACTCCCTTAAATTAAACCGGTTAGATTCCGCATATGTGAAAGGCCGTATCAGTGATAAAGACAGGTCTAGCTTTCAGACTGCACGTTTAAATATTCATGATCATGAAATCCACAAGTAACGACGAGCGTGGGAATAAAACTTACGCAGAATAGAAATTATTATACACAAACAGCTATGCTGTCTAATGCAACCGGAGTGACGCCAAGCTGGGCGGGACTAGCTCCCAATTTTTCAATCCGCGGTTTTAGAACTAGAAGTAATTTTAGAAATGGCCTAAATGCTTATTTACAATATAGCGATGATAATAGCAACATACAACAGTTAGACGTGGTCAAAGGGCCTAGCGGCACCTTATTTGGAGGCGCTAATATGGTTTTTGGAGGACTCATCAATGTGGTTACATATGTTCCCGTAGACAGTACTTTTACCAATTTCTCACTTACAGCAGGAAATAATAATTTTCAGCGTGCAAGTTTGGATGTCAATACTGTTTTAGACTCCAGCCATAATCTGCTATTCAGAATGTTCGGCACCTATGTAAACAGAAAAAGCTTCCAAGATCAAGGTTTAAATAAAAACATATTTTTATCTCCAAGCTTTAACTATCAAATAAATACCAAGTTAAAAGTAAAACTTGAAGCTGAGTTTTTAAGGAAAGAAGCGACCAATAATCCATTATTTACTCCGGGAAATCCTAAATTAAATGGAAAATTAGTGAATATAGAAAATTCAAGAAATTTAATGCTTGACTACAATAGATCGTATACAGATAATAGCATATTATGGAAAACAACATCTATTAATCTTTATGGTAAAGTGACTTACTTAATATCTGATAAGTGGCAATCAGAAACGAACGTTGCCACAACTTATGGCACTTCAAGCGGTGATTACCAAACCAACTTATTGACCAATGATAATAATTCAGTAGCAAGAAGAGTATTACGTTATGATGCGGAAGATATCACTAACCACCAAGTACAACAAAATTTCATTGGCAATTTCAGTATTGGTAATTGGTACAATAAACTCCTAATAGGTCTTGACTATTATCATTACAATTATACAGCAAACTATAAAAATGCTGGATACATAGATACAGTTTCTATTAGAAACCCTTCTTTATCGGCAAACTTATTTAATGTAGATCTTATTAATAAATTGGTTATTTCTAAGCAACCAAGTCACACAATAGCACCTCAAAATACGTATGCTGCCTATGTTTCAAATGTCCTTAAACCATTTGATGCGCTATCAATCATGTTAAGTGTCAGATATGACCGATTAATAAATAGTGGTACGAAAGATTTAGTATCACAGACCACTACGGGTGCATTTAATCAAACATCTGTAACACCTAAGATCGGTTTTACTTATCAGTTCATACCTAAAGTATTTACTTTATTTGGCAACTACATGAGTGGTTTCCAAAACATTGCGCCCACAAGCATCAACGGTATATTGTACAGTTTCAAACCGCAGTACGGTAGCCAGTGGGAATCAGGTCTAAAAATTTCTTCCCTGCATCAGTTGTTGGAAGCGACAGTAAGTTATTACGATATTAATATCCGCAATACTGTTATGGCAGATCAAAACGATGCTACAAAATATATACAAGGTGGTAGGCAGTATAGCCGTGGAGTAGAAATCGACATCCAGACGGAACCTATAAAAAATTTATATTTACATGGCGGAGCTGCTTACAATGACAGTAAAATAACAGAAGCAGAAGATGCAACAAAAGGTCTAAGGCCAGTTAATGCAGGACCTAAATGGTCAGCTACATGGTATGCAAATTACCAATTTCCAGTAGATGGTGATAACAAATGGACGGCAGGTATTGGAGGAAATTATATCGGACAGGATTTAATAATCAACAGCAAAAAAGCTGGAAGTTTTTCCACAGATGATTATACACTTTTTAATGGTATGGTCAGTTATCAATACAAAAAGTTCAAATGCAATTTTACGGCAGACAATATTTTTAATAAACATTATTATTACGGAGGGAGAGGGTTTATTACTCAGGGCAATTTACGTCAGTATAACTTAGCTTTAAGTTTACATTTCTAAAAAAGGTACACCCTCCTCATAATAGAAAAAAATCGAATAGATAATATGAGTCCTGTAATTGTAGATTTACTATGCTTAAAGGGTTTTGAAATCACAGATCTCCTTTCGCTATTTAAATAAATATTTAGATTTCAACTACAGGGATTCAAAATATAACTATTCAAAATTTTATCAATCTCAATTAAAGTATAACGGCCAACAAAAATGTTGCGTTATACTTTAATTTTTATTGTTTGTCCCACCAAACGCGAGATGTCATCTGGTCTCCTTTATCCAATCGGCTAACGGCCTGCTGGTAATTAGTTGCATTGACTGTTCCTTCTTCTGTTGGATAGGTAAATCTTCTTGGAATGGTACCGTTTGTTGCATTACCAATATAATTAACCTGCTTTAATACCGGATATCCTGATCTTCTCCAGTTAGCAAAAGATTCATACTCATCCGAAAATGTATTAATATAGTATTGTGTATTGATCTGCTCCAATGCCTTAGATTCAACAAATGGATTTTGTGTTAAATAACGTGCTATTGCACCGTCATCTATACCGGCTATACTAAATTGGACAAATTGCTTCATCGCAGCTTGGACTCCTGCTTCATAATAGTTTTTAGCTGAACCAGATATCCATCCTCGATGTGCTGCTTCAGCTAACAAAAGCTGATTTTCTGCATAAGTCACTAAAAATGTAGGTGCATCTAGACGAGCATAAGTATATCTATTGACAACAGAGTATTTATTCATTGCTCCAGGATACAGTGGATAGTCTTCAATAAAAGTCGCTCCTCCTTTTATCTCATCATAACCATTAGGCATGCCGACTTGTTTACTCGCAGCGGTATCACCTCTTGACCAACGGGAATCATCTACTTTAATAGCAGGATCTGCTACAACAGTTGAAATGAATCGTAATCTTGGATCATTCGTATTTTTCAATAAATTGATGAACGATTCACTCATGCGGTAAGCATTAGGATCTTCGTGCGCGTAAATCTTGGCGAATGGTTCTGCACTATTGTTTGCTGTAACCGCACCTAAACGCCAAAATAAAAGGTCTAATTTTCATTAGACCTTTTATTTTATAATAACTATTGATACTACGATCAATCTATCTCTAGATTGAAAAATTTTGCTAAACGGATGCGCAGTAGATTGTAGCATGGCAAGATCAAACAATCTTGATTTACGTTTTTCCGTATGTGTTGTTTTGGAAAAATTAAAATAAGCAATTCCCATTTTTAATCGCTCGATTCTAAACTTTCCCGATAAGCTTTACTAATAAAATTATAGGTCAACATGGCGGCACCTTCTTGCGAAAGAACAGGATCTCGTAAAACGGCCAGTTGCATGGTATTTTCATTCAACGACATAATGCGAACATCGCCCCAATCGACCACGATACCATCTTGAGGTTTACCATGTAAGGGTGTTGCATCAACCATGCGGATCGTCTTCTTGTCCGTATCAATCATAAAGGATCCTTTTGCTCTCTACCAAGCATATTGTGGTTGACAATGATATTGGCACCTCCTTTTAAATTAAAAGTCATTTCTCCATAATCACCCGCTGGCATAAGCCAGGTATTTTCTTTCCAGGTGGGATCCCAAAGCCAAGAATCGCTATTAAGAGGCTTTCCTTGCTGGTTGACATTGCCCCACCAATCTCCTGTTCCATAAAAATATAACGGCCCTTTAAAAACTCTAGACAGTCCATTTTGATCTAGATCCAGATACCAGGTTTTCTCTTCTCCTGCTCCACCTGCCAACAGTGTCCAGGTTTCGTCACTGATAAACTCGGCATACATATCCTCTACCTTAAAAGTGGCAGGTTCTCCATATACAATACCACCGCGGGTTTCAACACCGAACTTCACTTTGTATTCTCCAGGGAATGGAATATTCAGGGTAACCTTTTTATCTTGGCTACGTCCCTGAGGATGCTCCCACAGGGGTGTATATTTTGCATCCACCAAACTGGTCAAATAAATAATATTGGGATTCGAAGCATCATGTTCAATTTTATACGATACGCCCTCTACGATCTGGCCCGGTGCAATATCGATATCCCCTAATTCATATTTTTCAGGAGTACAGGCTCCAAACAGAACTATTCCAATAAAGAAATAGATGCTATACTTTACTATATTTTTCATCTTTGTACAATTTTTATCAAAGCAAAATTTAACGATCGGTTTTACTAATTCCATCCGTCATTTTGTTTTAGCACGCCATTCGATAGGGTAATCTGTTTATTAGGAATCTGCATAAAACCTCTTGTCTTTAAGAAGTTCTCTTTTTTAACGGTGACTTTTTCAGGAACAGAACCACTGAGCACATCTTCAGAAGTTTCCAGTATGCCCGCAGCATTATTTAATCCTTGTCTTAAAACGTCCCAATAACGAATTCCTTCGAAGGCAAACTCAAATTCTCTTTCTCTTAAAATAGCAGCCTTGGATACAGCGGCAGCTGTGAAGTTGTTTTTGTACGCTCTTTTTCGCACATCATCAAAATATTTTTGAGCATTGCCCGAACCCAGCTCTGCAGCCATCAGTAATACATCGGCATAACGGATCACAAAATAATCTTGATCTTGAGAAAGCTGCATATCTTTCTCTCCCCCCGTATTGGTCGTTCCGTCCGGTAAAGCGGTTGGCGCATATTTCTTTACGGTATATCCGGTATATTCACGTTGATCTCTCAGATCAAAATCAGTAATGCCCTCGCCATCGATGTCTATGATAGAAGCTTGTTTTCGCGTATCATTATTACTAAATTTATTAAAGAAGTTTTACTAACGGTACAGGCGCCCCAGCCTTGACCATAAGGAGACCAGCTTTTACCCCTTAGTCCTAAGAAAACGACCCAGCGATTGCCATCGACATAACCATTATAGTTGGAGGTATTATTGAACTTCTGTGCAAATACCACTTCTGAATTCCCTTTTCCGATATACTTGGATATATCTAACGAGTTGTTGGTTTTGTTGGGAACATAACTCGCTGCCGGCCATAGCGCGCTGAAGTTTTGTACTAAAGCAAACTGCCCACTGCTGATCACATCTTCTAATCCGGCGAGTGCTTCGGCTTTAGTGACACCTATATCTTCAGTACCATAGTATCCGGTATAAAATAAATAGACACGTGCTAATAATGCTTTTGCCGCTAAAGGCGTTGCCCGACCATCATTGGTTCCTGCTGCCGATTTTGGATAGGCATCTGCAGGATTATGACTTGCTGCAAACTTAAGATCTTCGACGATCAGTTTGTATACATCCTTAGGATCTGCTTGGGGTATATTTTCATTAGTAGCACTCGTTAGCAAAGGGACTTTTTCAAATAAACGTACCAGATCAAAGTACATCAAGGCGCGTAAAAATTTTGTTTCCCCCTCAATCCTTGCTCTAGCAGCGGTTTGATTAACAAAGTCTGTCCCATCCAATTTACCCAAAAGCGTATTCGTTCTAAAAATACCGGCATAATAATCTGACCAGGTACCATCAAAAATATTGTTATCCGAAGAGGATTCTGAAATATCAAATCGATCGATCGCTTGAAACGCACGCCCATCTGTGGTACCTGTACCGCCAAAACACTGGTCTGCGGCAACCTCAGCTGTTAAATAAAAGGACTGACTACCATTGGATACAGTACGCTGATAACCATCGTAACAACCCACTAAGGCCATATCTGCATCGGCTACTGTTTTATAGAAATTACTTTCTAAAACACTTGTCATTGGCTCGACATCGAGAAAACTGGAAGAACAAGAGTTGAACAGTAAGGCCGACATTAAAAAAGAACTGTATATGAAATGAGATTTATTCATGATTTTTAGTGTTTAAAATTTAACGTTTAGACCGAACAAGACACTTTTAGGTCGTGGATAATAACCTAAGTCTATACCTGAAACCCAACCATCTGTGCCGTAACCGATTTCGGGATCCATACCGTCGTATTTGGTGAACGTGAATAGATTTTGACCCTGTACGTAGAAGCGGATCTGATTGGTGAATTTCCAGCGGAGAACTTTGGATAGATCATAACCCAATGTAATGTTACTGATGCGCAGAAAATCGCCATCTTGCAGGTAGAGATCGGAGAATTGCCAGTTGACATTAGTTTCGGTAACCCTTGGTATGGTATTGGAAGTGCCTTCACCAGTCCATCTGTCCAAGATCCGTGTGGTGTAGTTTCCTTGTTTGTTCGCGTGGTTGCGATAGGACTGTACGATCTTGTTTCCTACTGATCCATAGGCCTGTATTGAAAAATCAATTCCTTTATAATCTAAGCCTAGATTAAATCCATAAGTAAAACTTGGCATACCTACACCGAGATTTACTTTATCGGTTGCATTTATAACACCATCGCCATTTTGGTCTACATACCTGACATCACCTGGTCGTACGTCTGCCTGTAGAACACCCTTTCCGGCATCTCTCCATGCATCAATTTCGGCTTGGTTTTGAAATAAGCCATCGGTTTTATATCCCCAAAAATATCCAATCGGCTGACCGTTTTCGGCACGATAAAACTCTTCGGAGTTGTCATAAAGCATAGCTGTTCGACCATGAATAATACCGTCTTCAGTCGGAATCTGACCAACTTTATTTTTGTTATAAGCACCATTGACACCAAAGTTATATTTCAGTTCATTGACGCGGTCAGACCAATTGACCGCAAGTTCAACCCTGTATTCTTGACGTCTCCACCATTGATAAAAGGTGGCCTTGTACCTGTTGTGGCCAGTACGGGCGCCGTAACCAACCAGTCTTTAGTTGTTTTTATATAGAAATCGGTAACAATGTCCAAACGATTATTGCTAAATTTTGCGTCTATACCAATATTGGTCTGCTCGGAAGTTTCCCATGTCAGGTATGGATTAGATAACCGGCTTGGATAAGCTCCAGCGATATTGTTATTGCTTGTTCCAAATACATAGTGCGCTCCGGGGTTGCCAGAAGTGATACCCGTTGAAGTACTTATCGGCGAAGCGTACTGAAAATCATCGATATCTTGGTTACCTACCTGACCCCATGATGCTCGAAGTTTAAAAAAGTTTATCGCACTTAAGTTGTCTTGAAAAAAATCTTCAGAAGAGATCACCCATCCGGCAGATACCGAAGGAAAATAACCCCAACGGTTGTCTTTGGAGAATTTGGATGAGGCATCGGCTCTTAGGGTTGCATTTAAAAGATACTTCTCTTTGTAATTATAACCCATACGTCCAAAATAAGATACCCTGCGGGTAATATTCTCCGGTTTACCAGCCACTGTGCGGGTTTCTACAACATTACCTTTCTCATCTAAGTGCGCCTGACCTGTGGTATTATCCAAGTAAGCATGCGAAAAATCATTGAACTGCGATAATAGATTCCAATTGGAAGCAGATAGATATGTTCCTTGATAACGCAATGATTCCATACCCACCATAGCTGAAAACCGGTGATCGCTATTGATACTAAAATCATAGGATGCTGTATTGGTCCAGGTCAGCGTATGACCTTTGCTCATGTTCTGAGAAGTTGTCGTATGATCTTCGTTGTAGGTGTAAATTGAAAAGCGGTACATGGGCGTAAAGCTTCTGTATTCGGATGCATAATAATTGAATCCCAACAGCGACCTGACTTTCAAACCCTTGATTGGTTCAATTTCAGCAAAAACATCGGCCAGCAGTTTCTGACCATCATTGCTATTATTGGAATTGGTCATCATACTACCATAGGGATTACCGTCTCCATTGTACCAAGGCGAATTGGAAGAATCATTAAATGGACTTCCAAAAAGACCATTGTCCGAATAGACGGGAGACAATGGCGATGTGCTAAATGCGCCACGTAGCGTATTGCTGTACTGATCGCCAACACTTACACCTCTATTTTTTATGTAGTTGAAATTGAGATGCTGTCCTATTTTTAGAAAGTTATTCAATAATTTATGTTCCGAATTACTGCGGAAGCCATAGCGTTCGTAGTTGGAAACATCCTTGCCCCCAACAATCCCTTCTTGCGCAACATAATTTAAGGACATCGCATAGGTTGACTTTTCCGATCCACCGGTTAATCCAATATTATAGTTATCCATCCGGGCATTGTCTTTAAACATGTGGTCCAACCAACTGGTATTGGCTAAACCTTCCATACCATCAAAATTGATAACGGATGCCCCAGAATTAAGCGACTGTTCATTCATGATGACTTTATACTGGTCGGCATTCAATAGTTTTGCTTTTCGGGCTACATTCTGAATTCCGGTAAAGCCATCAAATGACAAGATACTTTTACCGGCGGAACCCATTTTTGTGGTCACTAAAACAACCCCGTTTGCGGCCTGAGATCCGTAAATGGCAGCAGATGCAGCATCTTTTAAGACATCTATCGACTGAATATCTGCCGCATTTAACACCGAAATATCTCCGCCCGGCACACCATCTATCACATATAATGGTCCGGAGTTGCCTATTGTACCTAAACCGCGAACGACAACTTTCATGTCTGCTCCCGGTTGCCCTGAGGTCGATGTGATGGATACACCCGGTGCCTGTCCTTGAAGTGCCTGTAGCGGATTGAGCTGATTACGTTTTTGCAGATCTTCGCCTTCTACTTTAAGATTTGCTCCTGTATTTAATTTCTTTTTTTGTACACCATAGCCAATGACGACCACCTCATCCAGATCGGATACCAATGGTTGTAGACGAATGACCAGATCTGTACCTGAGGCAGCAATTTCTTCTGTTTTATAGCCGACATAGGAAATGACCAAGATCGTTCCTTTTGCTGCAGGTATGGAAAATTTCCCAGATTCATTACTACTTGTTGAGGTTGCCTGATTTTTCACTTTAATACTTGCGCCCCCGATTGGCAAGTTGGAATCAGCAGAAACTACTGATCCCGAAAAGGATTGTGCACAGACAACTGAGGTCATGCCCGTCATGACGACGACGGCAATTCCCTTTTTAAACAATTGCTTACTTATCATATAATTTAAAATTTAAAATCGGTTGTATTTATTTTAATTTAACCTGTAGTGTTTTTCCGGAATAAGAAATCATCTTTGATTTTTTGGCCTGTATATCAATACCGGCGCCGTGAGCAGGATCAACAAAAATGATATTGAATTTTCGATCCTTTAGCATACCAGCAAACGAACCAGCACGGTCTGCTAACACGAGCGTTTTTGTGCTGTTGTCATAGGTCATATCGATACGGCTATATTGTCCTTTCTCGTAATTATAATTGATTCCTTCATCTTCATATAGCGTAAATTCACCATCGGCACCATCGTAAACATACAGGTTGATCAGATCTTGTTTTTGCTCAGTTGTAAACTGAATGGTTCTGCCTACTGGCAATATTGATCCTGCTTTTACAAATACGGGCATACGCTCATAAGCAGCTTCTGCTGTGATATCTTGTCCTCCCTGACTCATTTTGCCCGTATAGAAATTGTACCAATCTCTTCCTTCGGGTAAATGAATGACTCTCGAAGTGGCTCCCATTTCTGTCACTGGGCTGATCAATAAGGATGGTCCCCACAGGTACTGGTCATTAATATTAAACCCCTTCTGATCTTTGGGAAAGTCCATTGCCAATCCACGAATCATCGAGTAGTCTTCAAAAAATGTCTTTGCAGCTATGCTGTAATTGTAAGCCAGAAGTTTATAGCGCAGATTGATGTAATAAACCATGCTTTTATATGCAGGATGATCTTCTGGCGCTATATTAAAAGGTTCGCGAAATGGAAATTGACCATGCGCGCGGAATATAGGCAGGAAAGTGCCATACTGATACCATCTGGCATTCATTTCGCGCCATTCTTCCTGATCTACAGGATTGGGCTTATGAAATCTATTCTCTACTAAAAAGCCACCGGCATCCATCGTCCAGTAAGGCGTACCAGACATTGAGAAGTTGATTCCAGCAGCAATCTGATCCTTCATATCATGCCATCTTGAAGCTATATCGCCACTCCATGCTGCTGCCGCATAGCGCTGCTGGCCCGCAAAATAGGAACGTGTCAAAATAAATACGCGTTTATTGGGATCTGTTTCGCGCTGTCCCTCATAGATTCCTTTCGCATTTTGAAGTGGAAATGCATTGTAATAGCGGACTGATGATCCGATATTTGGCTGAAAGACAGATTTGCGTTCATTCAGATCGATATTTGAATGTATATCAGGTTCACTGGCATCCATCCACCAGGCATCGACGCCAATTTGAAAAAGATTTTTGTCTAATAATTGCCAAAATCCATCGCGTGCTCCTTTATTGAAGGGATCATAAAAAGTCGATGTATATCCTTTTCCGATCCAGTCTTTCCGTCCGTCATAAATATTTCTGGTGTAAATCCATTTATTGTCGCTGAACTGTTTGTAGACGCTAGATTCTTCATTGATCTTAGGCCATGCCGAAATCATCAACTTATAATTTTGATCATGTAATCTTTTGATCATCCCTGCTGGATCAGGGAATCGCGTCTTATCAAACTGCTGGCTTCCCCAGTCGTGCTCTGACCAATATGACCAATCTTGTACGATATTGTCGATGGGAATTTTTCGGTTTCGAAATTCTGTTGCGACACTTTCAATCTCCGCTTGCGTTTTATACCGTTCGCGACTTTGCCAATAACCAAAACTCCATAGTGGCATAATCGGTGCTTTTCCTGACACGTGGCGATATCCAGAAACGACTTCATCCATCGATTGACCATGTACAAAGTAATAATCAATCGCATCACCGGCTTCAGAGTTAAAAGAAAACACATTTTTACGCTGCTCTGGAATAGGGCTTTGCCAATTTAAAGTAAAATAAGATTCTCCCCCATCTGGCAACCATTCGATACGAATATCATGATCCTCTTCTCGTTTAAATTGCTGTTCAATTTCAAAGGTTCCTGCATTCCAGGATTGTCTCCACCGATCAGCGACCAATTGTCCATCAATCCACACTTTCATGTAACCCGAGTATTTAAAATGGAGCACATGTTTTCCTGAATAGGGAGAAGATATACGGCCTTCGTAGATAACTTTACTGTCTACGAGTTTGACATCTTTGGGAAACTTATGCTGATCAGTTAGGTAACTATATTCGATAATTGATTCGGGACGTGACAGGAAAACTTCGTCATCTTTATGCTTATTCACATAGGTTGCTGTCAACCACCCTTGCTCGCCCTCTTTCGAAGTTAATTTAAACGCATTTAGGGGCAGAAAAGCACGTGTATCTCCAGCTTTGGTGATGGAATAGTTGTGCCATAAAAGCCCATAATTGTTTGTCGAAACTAAAAAAGGAATTCCAATTTCGGTATTATATTGCAACAGAGTCACCTGTTTACCGCGATTGTAGTTCATAATCGCATTTTGATGCTGACCTAGTCCAAATATACCCTCAGCGGTGTCTACAATAAAATCTTGATTTAATCGATAAAAAGGATCTCCATTATAGCTGTCGGGAATGAATGCATCGGCATTTCTTTTTGATTCACTAAAAATTCTCTTACCTGATAAATCAAAAAATTCGACTTTCCCGCTCACCAAAGAAACTTTAGCGATAAGATCCGATGTTGTTAAGTTGATCGTCGAATCTGTTGGTTGTACATGAAAGGATTTGAGCTGACGTTGCAAAGAATCGACGACCACCAAACTTGCTTGTGATGGAAATGGATCTCCATAAGGAAGTGCAGTGACGCGGATGATTTTATCCGTGATCACATCCAGATAAACATCTTGATCAATGGCACTTTCAGATCCCTTGAAACTGACCTTGACACCTGATTGGGTTTTTATAAAATTGGATTTATTCACTTGCGCATTTCCATTATGGACAAGTGCAAAAAGCATAATACCGCTCAGAGCAAACTTTAGGTTTTGCATATATAAATAATTACTGGTTTAATTTTGGTTATTCCCTTTTACCTTATGATTGGTAGGATCAAATATAGCGCAGTAGTTATTTCCAGGAGGGGGTGTTATGTTAACAATTAGGGTATCTAATGTTAACTGGTGAGATCTGCAGAGATCATCAATAAATCACAATAATTTAATTTACAGACTTTTACAATAATAGGATGGTAAAAATCCAAAAGTAGCTTTAAAGTATTTCGTAAATTGTTTGGGATTACTAAAACCAACTTCATACGCAATCTCGGAAAGCGATAAACTGGAATGTTGTATCAGGTGCATCGCTCTTTTTAAACGGATATGCCTGATGTATTCTGTTGGTGAGTATCCGGTAATGGCTAATATCTTTTTATAAAGTCCTACCCTGGTCATGTGCATGTTTCCGGCTAATATTTCAACCGACAAGGTCGAGTCTGACAAATCTCGTTCGACTTCAAGAATGAATTCGCGGATAAACTTCTCGTCGGCAGACTCAACTTCTGGTTGGCTGAGTTCGATTGCGATTTGCTTTTTGTATTTTTTGACCAGGGATGATTTTTGATCCAGAACACTGGCGATTTTAGATTTCAGCAATTCAAAATTAAATGGTTTTAGAATATAATCTGAAGCCCCTGCACGAAGTGCCTGCAGCTGTATTTTTTGATCCAGCACAGCGGTTACCATAATGACAGGAATATGTCGGTAACGTTCTGATGATTTTAGATACATACAAAAATCGATACCGCTTTCACCAGCAAGCTGAATATCGGCAATCACTAAATCATACTCCTTTATTGTCAGATGGTCTTTTGCTTCCTTTACGGTACAGACACCATCAACTAAGTATTCATCGTTTAAATTTCTTTTCAAATATTCTAAAAACTCGACATGATCTTCAATCAGCAAAATCTGATTTCTCTTGTTGATTTGTTTCTCTGGGAGTGCTGATGTTTCCGAAATCGCTTCAATCGGTATTTCAACCACAAAACATGATCCTTCTCCGACTTTGCTCTGAACGGAAATATTTCCGTTTAGAAACTCGACATATTCTTTCACAATGGCTAATCCAATACCTGTACCTTGATTTAAACGGCCACTGTTTATATCATATTGAAAATAACGATCAAATATCCGATTTTGATATTCTTCCGGTATCCCGGGACTTTGGTCTTTAATCTCTAATCGCCATATATCGAGGTCATCGTTTTGTTCCTTAATTGTGCTCGTGATATGTATTGTACCTCCCGATCTACTGAACTTAATGGCATTGGACAATAGGTTGAACAGGATACTTTCCAATTTTCCTTTGTCAAAATTACCGAGATAATGATCGCGGTTATATATTACCTCGATGCAGAGCGAATTGACTTCGGCCAATTGGAAAAAGGCTCAATCTGTTCTTTAGTAAAAAGGATTAAATCGCCATATTCGTCCATACGGCTAAGCTGGTTTTTTTCCAATTTTCGAAAATCCAGCAATTGATTGACCAAAATCAATAGACGAGATGCATTTTTATTGATCAGCCTTAAATTTTCTTTTTTATGCAGATCTGTTTCTTCTTTTAGAAGCTGCTCTGATGGGGTTAAAATTAAACTGATCGGCGTTCTGAACTCGTGGCTTACATTAGTAAAGAAACGTGTCTTCAACTCTTCGAGTTCTTTTGCTTGCAACGCCTGTTCTTTGACCATTATCAATTGATTTCGTGTCTTTGTCCGCAGTTTTACCCAAGCTTGCCACAGTAGATACAGGAAATAGAAATCAGCACGTAAAGCATTAATGCCCAATTGCTCCTCCAAAAAGGAGGCTCAATCACGAGGGTTAATAATAATGTTTTTTCGGACCAGCTTTCATTATCGACTGAATGTCGGATGTAAAATCGATATGTTTTGGAATCAAGATTCGTAAAATTGGCCTTCATTGTTCCCGTTTCAAAATCAAACCACTCCTCACTGAGTCCATCCAACTGATACTGGTAGATCCGATTATCCTGCTGCAAATAATTAAATGAGGATAGTTCCAAGGAGATCGCATTTTGATCATATGGCAGTTCTAATTTCTTCACATTGGTCAGTGCCTCATTATAAATAACCTTGCCGTTTACACGTTCACCAACGTTGATTTTACGATTAAAAAGATAGATATTGGAAAGAACAGGTGTTATATTTTCTTTTGATCCCAAAATTTGATTTGGATCAATAATATTATAACCGTTTGGTCCTCCAAATATGAGCTGGCCGTTATCCATCTTTAAAGCTGAATTTTCATTAAAGACATTGCTTTGCAGTCCCTGTTCTTTGGTGAAGTTACGAATGACAAATTGCTTAGCATTTTGATTGGGAACAATTTCAGATAATCCTTTTGCTGTTGAGGCCCACATATTGCCCTTATTATCTTTGATTAATGCCAGTACGGCATTGTCAATCAGACCGTCGCTCGTATTGAGGAATTGGATCGTTTCATCCTGAATGATATTAATTCCTTCTTGAGTGGCCACCCAAATGCGACCCAGCTCATCTTCCTTAATATCATATATCAAATCATTGGAAAGACGCAACTTGCCTTCTTTTTCATTAAATTGATGTATTTCTCCATTTGACCGAATCAGTTCGATGCCTGTAGCAGTTCCAACCCAGATATTATTTTTTGAATCTTCAAATAAGACAGATACATAGGTACTGGAAATTGTCTTTCCCTCACGCGAGCGATAGGTGGAAAACGTTTCCGTATCCTTATTAAACAAATATAAACCAGCAGATAGTGTTCCAACCCAGAAACGACCTCTTGAGTCTTCAAATATTTCCCAGACGCTATCGTCTGGTAATCGATCAGTACCCTTGTTGTATGTTTTGAAACTTTTACCATCGAACCGACTCAATCCCCCGTGGTACGTACCTACCCAAAGTATATTTTTTTGATCCAGATACAGACTTACGACAACGTTACTGGGTAAAGAAGTTGCATCATTTGGATTGTGTAGATATTGTTTATATACTTTATCTTGAAAGTTATAATGCAAGAGACCGCCACCATTTGTACCGATCCATAAGTTATGATTTTGATCTTGAATAAACCTGTTGACATCATCAAATGGCAATGTTTTGGCGTATCCTGCATAATTTTGGTATACCGGAAAAAGCAGTAAGTTTGGATGATAATAACTGATACCGCCCTTATATGTCCCAACCCAGATAATACCTTTCGGATCTTTATACAGGGATGTAATACTATTATAGGGTAAACTTCTTAAATTATACGCCTCGTGATTGATCACAATAATTGATTGCATCTTTTTATTAAAGACGTTGATTCCACCATGATCAGTAGCTAACCAAATGAGACCTTGTTCATCTTGAACGATACTGCCTACAAATACATTCGAAAGTTGTTCTTTGATGTGACTGATCTCATCCGATCCAGCTCTGACCCAAAATACGCCGATTGGAACATCTTTTGAATAAATCCACAGATCTCCTTCGCGATCTATAAATAGACCATACGTAACGCGCTGTTTGCTGGCAGGTAAAGAAAATTGTTTAAGAATCTTCCAGGTCTTTTTTTGTACGAGCTGTGTCAAACCGTTTTCATAGATTATCCAAAAAGATTCCTTCGAATAATTTACAACATCGACAATTTTTTGATTCTTAAGTGGTGAAAATTTTCTCGTTTTTTTGAAATCGTATGTGTTAGCATGAATGAATTATCGCTGTACAAAACAGCATATTCATCATCTTCAAAATGGCGGATAATTTGAGGATCTCCGATCGGTAAATTCCATGTCTGAAGAATGGAATCTATATTTTGAATGATTACTCCTTTTTTTGATCGTACACATTCATTTTCGAATGGGTACGGATCCAAATTTGCTCCCCTGTCCTTCAAATAATGCCGATATACGATTACTGCTCAGTCCAAAACCTTTGTTTGATGAATACCGGAAATTTGTAAATTGAAGTCCATCAAATCGACTAAGTCCAGATTCTGTTCCAAACCACATGTAATTATATTGATCTCGTAGGCTGCAATTGATATGGTTATGTACCAATCCTTGATCGGAAGTGATGTTCTTAAAAGAATAGACTGTTCCTTGCTCTTGACCGAAACAAAAACTAGTAATCCATGAAAAAAGAAGTATTCTGATCGAAAGTAAGGTACTACGGATCATCAAAATTTATAATTAGTACTGTAATACCAATATTAACAAAAATATTATTCAAATAAGAATAACCGATTGAAGTTTCGACATTTGTGTAGACAAATTATATGGATCTTTAACAAGCGATGAGGGGAACTGATACTGAGCCAGCAGAACGGGAAAGAACAAAAAAACTATTTAATCAGGCTTTAAAAATAAGAAGTAATTGGATCAGGTCTTGAACATCCGGTACTTTCTCAAAGAAAATTACGTTCCTGCATTTTAACTGTTGTGGAAATGCAGGAACAATATACCTATTTTACCTTCTCGGAATAGAAAACAACCTGATCAACAATATGGATGACACCATTGTCCGGAACAAGATTTGACGTACGGATTTGCCATTGCTTATTGGTTCCTTCATTGATGAGCCCAACATAGGTACCGGTATGGGATAAATACATGATCTCACCTTTTTCAGTCTGATATGCAATGGGCTTGTTCTTTGGAGCCAAAGCCGGATCATTAAAATTCACTACTGCCTTTACAATATGATATCGCAACATATCTTTCAGTATGGTTACCGGTACTGTACCTATAGCGTCGTAATTATTTTCTTTTAAATATGCCTTAAACGCACGATTCGTGGGCAGAATAAAGGTCGATTTCTCTGTACGTTCGTATAATCCTTCATCCTTACCTAGCATAATTGCTTCTTTTAGGGAAGACAAAGAATCATTTTGTTGGATATAGGCCCATGCAGACATATTTAATCTGCTATTGTCTGCTGCGTAATCGTATTCAAAGCTGTCCTGTACTTCGCAACTAAAAAAAGTAACCAGCACAACAAAACTGCACAGCAAAAGCGTAACGATATATTTGATCTTCTTCATATGATTATCTATAGAATTCATTTTGTTTCAAATTTGGATTTTTAAGTAGTTCGCCTTCGTGTATCGGCCATAGCAGATTTCGATTGTCCGAGAGGCCATTCATCGGTTTCATTGTTGAAATGGCAGTTCCAGTCCGTACAAGATCAAACCATCGATGTCCCTCAAAACAAAGCTCTACGGATCTTTCATGCAAAATTCCGGTGAGTAAGCTTCCAAATTGGGTATTGGCTTTATTTTGATCCAAAGCAGGGAGTCCGGCACGGACGCGGATACGATTAAGTAATGCTAATGCCTCAACGGTCTGGTTTAAATTTGCATGTGCTTCGGCCTTCAATAAAACAACATCAGCTACTCTGGTTAATACCATATTGCCTGCCGAAGGTTCTGGACTCTCGTCATTAAATCCCTGCCCAAAAAATTTCCAGATCTTACGTGGTTGTACTTGGGACACATCGTAAATACGTGGTTTGCGAAGATCCCCCGGTTCGATAGACGCAATAAAAGATGTACTGGGTACATAGTCACTATCTGATCCCATGGCGTACCATATACGGAGGTTATTGGTCTGTACTTCATTGTAACCGACTTCAAAAATACTTTCAGCACTGCTCCCTTTTACAAAAATATTATTCCAATCCTCCATCGACACCAAGGTATATTGCGGATCCGCGAGCACTTTATCGGACATTTCTATGGCCTGCGCATATTTCTTTTGCCACATATACAGTTGGGTCAGAAATGCATAAGCAGCTCCTTTGGTGATCAGCACGCGATTCCCAGCTCCTGAATAATTTGTAGCACAATTCTCCGTCGCGAGCATCAAATCTTCCTCTACCTTAGCCAATACTTCAGCCTCCGTGTTCTTTTGGACAAACAGCTCCTGACCCAAACCCTCGTACGGTTCGATGACTAAGGGTACCTCCCCCCAGATCCGAACTAAGTAAAAATAAGCGAGTGCCTTAATGCATGTGCCTGCCCGAGTAATTGTTTTTTAAGTTCGCTATCCTCAGTTCCAAATGCCTGAGGAATATATTTGATTGCGTAATTCGAGCGTGATATAACGGTGTAAAAATTATCCCACCGTGCTGAATTGATAATTGGCGTTAACGTATTTTGTTGCAGCGCTCCAGGATCACCGGCATGACGGGTCACCACATTATCAGCCCGACCCTCCCCCCAATGGCATAATTTTGACGGAAAAGAGTTTGTAGACCATTATAGATTCCATTTACTCCAGCTTGGGCATCACTGGGCTTTTTATAATACCCTTCTCCAGAAAAATTGCTAATAGGTTCTTTATCCAGCAATGAATTAGAACAGCTGGTAGCAGATAGAAAAAGAATAGACCAAAATATGTATTTATACATTTTTTTCATCGTTATTTATTAAAGTCCAAAGATTAAACCAAACGTAAATGTGCGACTCTGTGGATAAGAGCCTTCATCCAATCCTACACGAAGACCGGAATAGGAATTGACATCGGGGTCAAAGCCCGTATATTTTGTCCAGGTGATCAGATTCGTAGCAGTAACAAATGCATCCAGCTTGCGCAGGCCGATCCGTTTGCTCAAAGCTGAATCAAAAGAATATCTTAAATTGACGTTCTTTAATTTGAGATACGAACCATCTTCAACCCATCTACTTTGGACTCTGCTGTCGGACTGTTTTGGATCGTCCCGAATCAATCGGGGAAAATCTGTTTGATCCCCCTGCTCCCGCCACCGATTCAGGGCATCGGTAGATAAATTGTTGTAACGGACAATTGAATTTCGTTGATGATTCAATTCGTTGTAAATCTGATTACCGACAGCATATTGAAAAAACACATTCAGATGAAAGTTCTTATAGCTAAAATCGTTGGAGATCCCGCCGAAATACTTAGGTTCTGCATATCCGATTATCTCCCTATCATTCTGATCGATAATTTTGTCATTGTTGACATCCTTCCAAATGGGGTCTCCACCTACAAATACAGCTCCGTTGGCTCCGTTTGTTAGCTTGTTTGTATTGTCTTCATCACGCGCATACACGCCAAGAAAACTCCAACCATAAAATACACCAATAGGTAAACCCTCTTTTAGTATATGGAAATTACCGTTCTGGATATGCCCGTTAGTCAGTAAATTTTTAGGTAAGGAAGTCACTTTATTCCTATTTAAGCTAATGTTTACATTGGTGCTCCAACGAAAGGCTCCTTCTAGATTACGGGTCTGTAGGCTAAATTCCAAGCCACGATTCTCAATCGACCCTATATTTTGCGTAATATATTCAAAACCAGAAGTTCCAGGGGTAGGAACATTATACAGCAGATCTTTTGTTTTCTTCAAGTACGCATCTGTTGAAAACAGGATTCTATTTTTAAAAAATCCAAGCTCTAAGCCCAGATTATATTGGTGGGTAGTCTCCCAAGTGAGGCTCGGATTGGGCATCACAGTTGGCGCAGCACCCGAAAAATCCAAATAGTTTGTTCCTAAGGTAAACTCTCCTCTTGATGTGTAATCACCGATGGCTTCATTTCCAGTACTTCCGAGACTAAAGCGGAGCTTACCGTCGCTCAGCCAGCCCAGATTTTTGATACCTTCTTCTTCCACAAAACGCCATCCTGCGGATGCAGAGGGAAAGAACCCAAACCGTAGATCACGGCCAAAGCGGGAAGAACCGTCAGTACGAAGATTGAATTCTAACAGATATTTGCTCTGATAATCGTAAGTAACACGGCCGAAATAAGAAAGCATAGCATGTTCGGAGGCGACATTTACACCTTGGTTCGAAATCACAGATGCACCATTTAGGGTACGGATATCATCGCTTGGAAAATATTCTCCATTGAGACCTGTTCGGTCATAACGCCATTTCTGAAAGCTCACTCCAAACACAGCCCCAATATTGTGCTTATCCGCTATATTTTTTGTGTATGTAAAGTAACTCTCATTTCCCCAAGTAAGATTTCCAGAAGATCGCACAGCACCGCTATTATACCCTTCGCGATAGTCCAGTATCGATGGCATAAATTCATCTTCCTTCATTGCAATATAATCCAGATTGACATTGCTCCGGAATTTAAGATCTTTATAGATATCAATTTCTAGATATTGGCTTCCAATAATGCGATTGCTCTTATTGAGATTGGTCGAAAACAAAGCCATACCGACAGGATTACGCTGACCAATCATATAGCCGTTCAGTGATCCATCAGGCAAGTACATCGACATATTTGGCGGCCTCACCAATAAACTCCTGATAATACTCAAATTACCTGATCCAGCAGCATTTGTTCGGTTGTTCACCGCATTTGTATAGGAAATGCTTTGCCCTATCCGCACGCGATCTGAAATTGTAAAATCAACATTCAGTCGGGAAGTAAACCGTTTATAATTCGAATTCAATATAACTCCATCTTGATCCAAATAGGAAGAACTCCAGGCGTATTTTGTTCCCTCATTCCCTCCTCTTACAGAGAGATCCAACTTATACTGTTTTGCTGTACGCATCAACTCATCCTGCCAGTCTACATCACCATTGTTCATGGGGTTGAGGGAATCGATAATCGTATAGAAAGGGTCTTCTGGGACTGTCATGCCACGATAAGAGTCCAACACTGCTTCTCGATACTGCCTGGCATTAAGAACACTTAGTTTTCGCGTTAATGAACTTACCCCTGCATTTGCATTCAATAGCACTTCCGGCTTTCCTGCTACGCCCCGTTTGGTCGTAATCATCACAACCCCATTGGCTGCCCGGGAACCATAAATTGCTGTTGAGGCTGCATCTTTTAGGATTTCAATGGATGCGATATCGCTTGGATTGATATCTGCCATTGGATTTAGACCTGAATTTTCTGTACCATTTAAAGAAGAAATTGAATTGGATTCTAGCGGGATACCATCCACAACAAAAAGCGGATTATTACCAGAGTTCAGCGAAGAACTTCCCCGGACACGGATACTCACTTCTCCTCCTGGCGCTCCCGAATTGGATGATACCTGCACGCCAGCTGCTCGTCCCTGTAAAATGGAAATCGGATCCTGCAACGTTGTTTTCTCAATTTCAGCAGCACCTACAGAAACAATAGCGCCGGTTAGATTTCGCTTTTTCTGACGGCCGTATCCCACCACAACCGTTTCTTCGATCACATTGGAAGCTGGTGCTAAAGATATTGTATAACTTGTACGCGTATCTATTTTTATCGTCTGACTGGAATAACCCAAAAATGAAAAAGTAAGCGATTGTCCTATTGCCCCATTGTCTAATACAAAACCACCTTGTTTATCTGTCGTTACGGTCGTACCATTTTTATCGTCAAGCTTTATCGTAACCCCGAGTAAAGGTGTCTTTGTCACTGCATCGATCACTTTACCGAGGATCGTTTTTTGCTGCGCTGCCGCAACGCCAGGAATAATCAATAGGAAATGCAAAAAGAACAAGGATGGTACATAATATGACAACCATAGTTTACATTGGGTAGCACTAAATTTCATACAAAGGTTTTAAGTTTAGATCATCTATAAATTGTCGATAACGATTAATAAAAAGTATTTTAATGAAAACATTTACATTAAAACTTAAGCCTTATCAAATATTTAACGACGAAAAAAACCTATAGTATCTGGAGTAATACATTTTGTAACATTATTGTTATAAATATGGATTTCCTGCTCCTGAAGCACACACTTATTCTGACCGATTTATGAGGGGAATTGGCAGATATAAATTTATTACCTTTTGTAAAGACAACCAACTGAATAGAGATAAGATAGTTCGAAACCATCTTAATGAACAATTCTGTTGAGCGCGATTCTAGTTTTTATAAAAGAATCTTTCCCTTGTTTTTTTGTATACTAAGCAACAGAAACTTTGTAGCGCTTCTTTATCAATTTTCACTATATTTATTTGTCAAACCATTTTTCATGAGCACACAGAGTATAAATAGGGATTCAGGTCGTTACAATATTTCAACAGGATTTAAAAAAATGAATTATCAGCTATAGCAAACAATACCAAAACGAAGCTTGTACAATTTTCAGCCCCACTTACTTATGAAGAATATGATCTTTTGGAAAAAATGGTTTTTGCAACAAGACCTGATATAGAGCTACGAATCTTTGGACATTATTCTGTTGAATGCGATCTAACATTTCTGGAGCGAATTCCTTCTCTCAGAAAAGTTACTGCAGACTGTATGAGAGATACGACCGGTATTGAGGTCGTTACGCAATTGAAAAACTTAGAGTCATTGTGTGTAGGTATTTTTGATTTGGATAATTTTAATTTTTTAGAACAAGTAGCTCCTAATCTAAAAGTGCTTGGATTATATCAGACCAGATCTAAAAAACCTAAAATTGAAAGCATAGCGAGATTTGAAAATCTGGAATACCTATTTTGGAAGAACAGCAAAAAGGGATCCATGCGATCAAAAATCTAAAAAAACTTCAGAAAATTGTCCTAAGGTCAATCACAACAACTGATATTGACTTCTTACAGGGACTAAAACAGTTATGGTCAGTAGATATCAAACTTGGGGGAATTAAAAGTTTTGATGCCTTAAAGACACTTCCATCACTGAAGTTTCTGGAGCTTTGGCAAATAAGAGGATTGGCGGATTTGTCTTTTATTTCGGATCTAACAACGCTACAAAATCTATTTATTCAATCACTCAAACAAGTAAAAACTTTACCAGACTTTTCTAAAAATAAGTTTTTAAGAAGAATTTACCTAGAAAATATGAAAGGTCTTGACGATTTCTCCACATTAAAACATATTCCAAATTTGAAGGAATTCATCATATGTGATGAAAATAAAGAGCCTAATAATTTCTTACCTCTGTTTGAAAATCCAACAGTTGAGCGAGTAGCTGGATTTCTAGGGAGCAATAAAAGGAATAACCAATTTATGGATTTGGTGAACTACTACCAAAAGAACATTTACGAGTATAGTGATTTTGAATATCAATAGAATGACGGGAATAATCTTTTTGAAGGATTAACAATTATTATTTCACAGCGTATTAATTAAATAATTAAGATATGAAATTTATCTTAGGTCTGTTTTTTCGATGATCATTTTAGTGTCCAACGCACAAAATTTTAAAGTAAAAATAATAAAAGAAAAGCTTGTTAGAAATTTCGACGGATATGGATTAAAATTTATCATTTTAAATAAGAATGTTTTAGATACAATTTCACCAGGAGATTACGAAAAATTATATGTTTTTAGTAATTCTCTTTCAAAGGATGAAAAAGTTCTTTTTGCTCAAGAATTGAGTGCATATTTTAATGATTATTCATTATGTGCTTACAAGATTAGACTATTTATTCCATATGCGGGTGTTTTTGGATCTTTCGCGAAAGGAATAGAGAAGTCTTCTTTAGCAATTGAATCGATGTATATTACAAATATGATTTTATTTGGTGATTGGACAAGGTTTCTATCTAATTCTCCAGTATTAGTAGAAAAATATTCCGGAAAAAAAGTGAGCTATAATGATTCTTTAAGCATTTCAAAATTATCTAATTTGTATTGTAATCTATTGGAAAATCTAAATAGTAATGAATTATCATTAATAGATTTGATGGATTTGTATAGGGGTCCTGTTGGTTGGTTTGACGCAGAATACATTCCTAATTCAAGAAGGATAGTTGCAGATTTATACAGAGAAATGGAAGCTGATAAAAAGAGAAATAAGAATAAAGAAAAACCTGAGAACAAGAAGAATGTATTTGAAAAGAACCAATAAATTAGAAAAGTTAAAGGTGGAGTAAGAAAATTAAATTAAGAAGAATCTCAAGAATTTCTTCAATAATCTGGATTTTCAACATTACATGAGCTAAAAGACATAATTTATTATGAAAGATAAAGTGATTTTATTACTAAGTTTTATTACCATATTATATAGCGATTGTTTTTCGCAACCTTATGTAAAAAAAATCAATACGGAAGATAATAAAGCTTATCTAAAAATATCTTTTAAAAAAGAAAATAGAAATTTAGTGTATGATTTTATCAATATAAATTCGAATTATTTAACTGATATTGAAAAATTACAACTTATTTCCTGCCTATTGGATTTTGAAGGTGATACAACAAAACATCCAGGAAATGTGCTACCAATATATTTAGGTAATAATGAAAAAAATAATGTTAGGTTCTCTCCTAAATCTAAATATTTTACAATTGAGATCAATGCTCTCTATTTTATTGATAGAATTGCATATGGAGAGTTTTCAGATTTTTATTCACCTGCACCTGTCTTATACGATAATATCGACAATATGGAAATAAATGATTCTCCTGACAAAATAAAAATTGTATTTGACTCTTATAAAAAATGGTTTCAAGAATGTATGCTTATTGGGAAAATATCTAAATATTTCCCTTTCAATGACGGTCGATTTGTTTGGCTACATGGGAAAAAATCCCTTTTTACAAAGGGTCAAATACTGATTGAAAAATAAAGTAGTATCTAAATTATATTTGGTCTAGATTTAGTAACATAAAATGCATTTATCTTTATGAAAAATATTATTATTCTTTTAATTGCTTTTTTACTAACTAAAACTTCTTCTGCTCAAAAAACCGTAGTTACAGTGGATAAAATTACTTGTCAGGAAGATCTATCAGGTTACTACTTAGAGATAACTTTAAAAAAAGGAAATAGAATTTGGATAAGAAAAACTAAGGATTATCATATGGAGAGTTTACTGGATGAAGGGCTAACTAATCAAGATAGATTAGAAGTTATCCGTGCTCTAAAACCGTATTTTACGGACTATTCTCGAAGCTGTAAAAAGTGAGCCGATATTATATAAATTCTTTTCAAATAGAATATGATAATATGCCAGTTCCTAGTAGCAGAAATTATAATATTGCTATAGATGCCATGTTTGCTTTTAATAGGTTATTCTGCCCTTCTTATTTACACCATATTTCTACTTATCCAGTTTTATTTAATAGTAAAACTCTTAAAGAAGCTAATAATGATCCGAAATTAATTAAACAGATGGCAGATAGATACTTAAAATTATTTCAGGCAAAAGAAAACTCAGCCTCTAATAAAAATCCATTTATGACGCGAGATGATTTGAATTATCTAAATCAAGGAGCTGTTAAATGGTGGGATATGATGATTGTCGAGAAAGGTATCAGAGAAGATATCTAATTACCAATTAATGATGAATAATAATATCAATAAATCAATGTAAAATATTTTAGGTAATAACCATAGGCTTTAGTATCCTTCTTTGAAAATTTTTCCAGATTGAGTTTTTGAAAAACTTTCAAAACCTTCCAGATTTTCTATTTTTTCAAGTTCTGAATTGAGGGCTGGATCGGTCTTTATTATTGATAAAACGGCAGGGTCATCTTGCCAAAGATCTGATAAAACAAGGATACCTTTTTCCAGTCCTATAGCAATCAATTCTGCAAGCTTGGTATTGGCAAATATATGTTCCGGTTTTCTGAAATATGCATTATTGAGCTGAAGGTATTTACTGCTAATCCATGAAGCTACTTCTTCACTCTGAACACCTATCTTACTATCCTGAACACCAAGTTCGCTTATAAAATTATGTGCCTCCACAATATCGATCAGGCCAAAATGATATAGATTCCTAATGGTATAATCTATTCGATCTGCACAAAGCTCAGGTAGCGGCATCTCAAGCAAGGTATGCTTTGGATCATCCAATAAGAAAGTACTGAATCCATATTTAGCGAGAATGTTAGGTATCGTAGACTTTCCAATTACTGTTTCAAAAATTTGCTCATGATAATCTTCGCCTTTATGCTGCAAGACATAATCGATCACATGTGAAAAAGCAGTGTGCGAAACATCATGCAAAAGCGCAGCTATCTGTTCTTCCAGACTACCTCCAAGTTTCCACACAAGAAGCATAACGCCGATAGAATGTTCATATCGGTTGTGACAAACATGTGGAGAGACCAGAAAGATAGCACCACCCTGATGAACATTTTTTAATCGTAGAACGGGTTTTGAGCTTATAAGCTCACTAAGAATATCTTCAAGTTCGAAATTGCCGTAAAAAATATCACTTACCATCATAATTCAAATATAAAGCATTTAAGGTAATGATAGAGTTAAAAATAAAAACGCCCTTCTTTATAGAAGAATCCATTTAAAAAATCATTTACACGACAATTGGGCAGTCGGATGTACCGCAAAAACTTGTTTAAAACGTTGAACTCCATTTTCTAATACATAATTCTAATGATCGAATAGATCTTATTAAAAGAAAATCGAACACATGAAGCATTAAAATATAAACTAAAACAATTATCTTTAAAGTCTAAGAAGCTGCAAGTTACATCAGCTCATTATCCATCAAATTAAAAACCATAAGACAAATTATTATGCTTAAAAAAATTTCAGGTTACTTCGTACTTCTTTTGATTTCGACTGGTAGCTATGCGCAAAATTTCGACTCCCAGAAACTCGATTCGTATTTTGCATCACTGGAGCAAAATAACAAATTTATGGGAAGTGTGGCTATATCAAAAATGGTACACTTATTTATTCCAAATCGGTTGGCTTTTCTGATCTTGAGAACAATAAGAAAGCAACCCCAAATTCTAAGTATAGAATTGGTTCCATTTCAAAAACATTTACTTCTGTTTTGGTTTTGAAAGCTGTAGAAATGAATAAACTAAAGCTAGATCAAACGATCGAAAGCTTTTTTCCAACGATTAAAAATGCCGAAAAAATAACCATAAAACACTTATTAAGCCACAGAAGTGGAATACATAATTTTACAGATGACAAGGATTACCTGACCTGGAATACACAACCTAAGACCGAAAAAGAAATGGTAGCAATCATTGCTAAAGCGGGCAGCGATTTTGTACCCGACAGTAAAGCGCAATACAGCAATTCGAATTTTGTACTTCTAACTTACATACTTGAAAAAAGTTTCAAAAAAAGTTATACAGATCTATTAAAAGAATTGATCACAAAGCCTCTTGATTTGAAGAATACGTATATGGGAGGAAAAATTAATCCGGCGAAAGAAGAATGTAAGTCATATACCTTTAATGAGAAATGGATTCTTCAACCTGAAACAGATATTTCTATACCTTTGGGAGCTGGAGGAGTTGTTTCTACACCAAGCGATTTGGTCGATTTCAGCAATGCACTGTTTAATGGCAAATTGTTGAATCCTGAAATCTTGAAATCATGAAAAGCATCAAAGATCAATATGGTGTAGGCTTATTTCAAATTCCTTTTTATGACAAAATTGGATATGGACACACCGGAGGAATTGATGGTTTTAGTTCTGTCTTTTCTCATTTTGCTGACGAGAATATTGATTTTGCTTTAACTTCAAACGGAACTCATTTTAATAATAACAATATTGCTATTGCGCTATTAAGTGCAGTCTATAATAAACCATATGATATTCCAAATTTTTCCAGCCACGAAGTATCTTCAGAAGATCTGGAAAAATATTTAGGCATTTATGCGTCCAAACAAATCCCTTTGAAAATTACGATTACAAAAGACAAAAAAACGTTGATGGCTCAGGCAACAGGACAGTCGGCATTTCCACTTGAATCAACAGAAAAAGATAAATTCAAATTTGAACAGGCAGGGATTGTTTTAGAATTTAGCCCGGAAGATAAGACAATGAAATTGAAACAAGGTGGTGGAGAATTTCTGTTCAATCTGGAATAATAAATCAGTAGATCCAGTAAGACGTTCTAAGCCGATTACAATATAAAATGCTTGTAAATATACGATTTGCAAGCTTTTT
>NZ_ASZT02000006.1:0-83589 GCF_001006065.1 Sphingobacterium sp. IITKGP-BTPF85 | reverse complement strand
ACGGGGAGAATGAAAACCTTTATAACCAATTATAAACCTAAAATTATGATGACACAAATATAAGTGTTATTTTTACACTAAGCAAAATTATTTTAAATTTATTTATTCAAATTGCACAAATATGACTTTTGATTAGGTAAGCGTAGACGTTCAACAGTTGTATTAAGTGATCATTATTTATTATTAGGTGTATGAATAATAAGATTAAAAAACCATTTCCAGTTAAAACAGTACAGCCTGTCCTGGATCAAAACTATTGGAATACGAAGTGGCAGAACAATCAAACCGGTTGGGATATCGGTTATGCTTCTCCTGCTATTACCGCGTATATGGCGCAATACCTAATAAAAATGCGGCAATTTTAATAGCGGGCTGCGGAAATGCCTACGAAGCGGTCTACTTATTAGAGAATAATTTCACTGACATTACTTTAATTGATTTTGCTGAAGAAGCAGTTAAAGGATTGATTGAAAAATTTGCGGGATATCCTGCTATAAAGATTCTTTGTACAGATTTTTTGAACACGAGAGGCAATATGATCTGTTGTTGGAACAAACTTTTTTTGTGCGATTGCACCGGAAAGACGTGCCGATTACGTGCAAAAAGTATTATCCTTGCTGAAACCACAGGGTCGGATTGTTGGTTTACTTTTTGATAAAGTATTTGAAGCACCTGGTCCTCCTTTTGGAGGTGATGTTGTTACTTATGAAAAGCTTTTCAGACCTTTTTTTCCATCGACAAAATGGAAAAGTGTTACAATAGTATTTCACCAAGAGCAGGAAAAGAGATTTTTATTAATTTTTCAAAACCTTAATCCAATTATGGAATTCTATGAGAGCAGGCGCATAAGAGCTTACACGGGTTTTCTTCCATATAGTAGCAATCGTTTAAAGGCATATATGGCTGGAAATTTGGGAAATTTTTGTTCGATACGACTTTTATAAACCGTAATAAACTCTTCTTTTTGATCCTCCTGTAGTTTGTCCAGATAAGGAATTAAAGCAGAGCCAGAAATAAAGTTTAGTAATTCTTGTGAACTTTGTGCAATTATGGGATATACTTTTTGAATAATTTGCAAATTTATCAATCCTGCGTCATACATAATTGCCGCATATTGATCTATTGATAACATTGGTGATTCTCTTTTCCATCCACTGAGATAGTCATTAAATGGCTGTTCTTGCACTAATGTTAATAAAATTTGATTTAAGATATTATCCGATTGCATCGGCATTTGAATTGCAATTTGGCCATTGGGATTTAATAGCGACAAAAGATCGGGAAATAGGGTTTGATGGTTATCAGACCACTGTAATGCCGCATTGCTAAATATCAGGTCCCATTTTTGTTTTGTATCGAGGACATCCTCAGTAGTAGCTATTTTAAACGCTAATCTGTCATTTTTAAATTGTGAAGACTCCGATAACATCGCTTCTGAAGAATCAACACCTAGAAATTGCGCGTTTTTTAACTTGTTGGACAGGATAAAAGTTTGTTCACCTGTACCACAGCCAATATCGATACAATTTTGTTGTGGTTCTTCAGTAATAAAATTGATTAAATCGTAAAATGGTTGATTGCGTATATCTTTAAATTGATTGTAAATTTGGGGATTCCACTTCATATTTTTCTATGTTATGATTGTCAATACATCTTTGTAATCTAATTTAACTAAATTTTGATTGATAAACACTAATTATATGTTCAGCTTTTGTTTTTCTTTTTTTTGGCTATCAATTACAATTTTTTCTATGTTGAAAACTAAGTATAAACAATTTATATTTTTTGATAATAAAATTTTATTTTCAAATTGCTTGATTTTAAGTTTGTTATTTTCTTTTTTTACATAGAAAGTGACATATTGTCAACATTAAATAAGTTATTCAGACATTTTGTCTATGTATTTTTTGTTTTAATGTTTTGGTATGGGAATTGAAATACTAATGTAAATTGATTAATAAAAAATAAAGTGTAAACATAAAAGGAGGACAAAAATGGCATTAATTAAATTTCCAACAAAAAGCTTGAATACTGATTCTGTAAATCCATTTGTAAGTACAGTGTTTGATAATTTGTTTAACGATTCTTTTATTTCGGATCGTCTGATCTCGCGCGTTCCGGCGGTGAACATTTCGGAGACAGAAAAGGCTTTTCGTATTGAGCTGGCTGCTCCAGGTTTAACGAAGTCTGATTTTAAGATCAATGTAGATAAAAAAATAATAACTATATCTGCTGAGAAAAAAGAAGAGTCAGTAAGTGAAGAGAAATTATTTAGTAAAAGAGAGTTTAATTACACTTCTTTTTCAAGATCTTTTGCATTGCCTGAAACGGTAGATCACAGCAATATTGACGCGGTCTACGAAGATGGTGTTTTAGTAGTGACAGTGGGCAAGAGAGAAGATGCTATTGTAGCAAAAAGATTAATAGAAGTTAAGTAATATGTGTTTATTGAAAAAAGCTTCAAGGAGTAAATTCCTTGAAGCTTTTTTTATTCTGAAATTTCTGTATAATCATCCGCTTTAGGAATTTTATCCATAAAATGATTCCATTCTTGAGGAATTAATGTTAATTTTCTTTTTTCTAAATCTAGCCAAGCACCATCGACATTAATGGTAGCACTTTTTGTTCCATCTGCTTTAAAAACGATATGCCTAAAAGAAAATCGGCTATTGGAAATATTGAATTTGGTTAATTCTACTTCAACATAAATTTCTTCATCGAGATGAATTTCTCTATGATATAGTAGCTCTTCTCTAAATAGGATGGGGCCTATGTGATGTTTAGCAAATTGCTCTAGAGATAATCCAATTTTATTTAACATATTGCTTCTTGCTTGTGCACAGAAGTCTGCATATGCGGAGTGACGTAAATGCCGATTTGGATCAATCTGCGCCCATAATACCTGACCTTTAAAAAATATTTTATCCATACGATGATATTTTTTGTTTTCAACCTAAAATAGTGAATAAAATGCAAAAGATTCTTTTTTTAAATATTGACTGTAACATTTTCAAAAATGCGGTACTAATCCTGTATATTAAACTTAATTACATTAAGAGGCTACACGATTAATGATAAAGCCAGACGAACAGCAATTTTTAAAACAGATAGAGCAGAATAAAGGTGCTATCATTAAGGTGTCTCGAATGTATATGGACAACTTAGAGGATCAGCAGGATTTATTTCAGGAAATTGTTATGCAGTTATGGCGGTCTTATGGCTCCTTTAGGAAGGAGAGTTTATTTTCTACCTGGCTGTATCGTGTGGCAATTAACACTGCCCTCATGTATTTCAAAAAGGAGAAACGCCGGCCTGATCAGCATGAGCTTACTGTTGATATTGATGTCGTAGATGAATTTGATTCGGAAAGAAAAGAGGAGCAGTTACGTTATTTCTATCAAGCAGTTCAACATCTGAATCCTGTAGAGAAAGCATTAATCTTTCTTTTTTTGGAAGGACAAAGTCATCGCGATATTTCTATTAATCTCGGTATCTCTGAAGTAAATGCACGTGTTAAATTGAACAGAACCAAAGAAAAATTGCAACAGATTATTAAAACACAAGGTTATGAATTTTGATGAATTAAAAGAACAATGGAATAATCAAGCGGAAAATAATTTTGAGATTGATCCAAATCTTAATCATTATAAATCCGTTGGTAGCATTCTTGTGAAACTGAGGAGAAATATTAAAATGGAATTTTTCTCATGGTTGTGTGCAATTACTTTTTTGATGTTATTGCCCAACATTGATACCTATATGATCACAGGATATACAAAAGTTGCCTATTACTTTTTATTACTTCAAATGTGCATATCCAGTCTATTTTACTATAAAAAGTTTTTTTATTTTTATAAAACCACAAAGCAATTTGAACTATTAAGTTCTCGTGAAAATCTGTTAAAATTGTATTACGATTTAAAATTTTCGATTGAAACTTATAAAATGTCTTCTTATTTATTAGTTCCTCAGGGAATTCTTATTTGTTTCATATTTTTCTCTTTAGGTCATTCTGCGGAGTGGGCAGATAAGATTTATCATTTTGGTGCTACTTGGGAAAATGATTCCTCGTTTATCATATTTTTTATTCTTGGGGTTTTTGCAGGTTTGATTTGTTTGGTTGTTTGTATTGAGTCTATGAGTTATTACTACTATGGCAAATATTTGAAAATGATCAAAAAAATATCGATGCCCTAGAGGAAGAGTAATTGTAATAAAACTGTTTTATTTTGAGTTATCAATCTTTAAAAGAGTTTCTCAATTCGATTTGTGGGCAAGGTTTTTGTATCTTGATGATCTAATCGGATAAAAGGTTATGATGCAGCATTCAGCTAAAAAATACAGCGTAGTTCTCATATCATTAGCGTACTTGCTAAATATGGATTTCGCGATATCTTAAACAGGCTCCCCTGGAATACCGGTAAAACTTCTTTAGAAATAGGTGTTGATGTAGCGAATATTTCCGTTTATAGACGTATTCGTATGGCCTTAGAAGAGCTGGGGCCAGCATTCGTTAAGCTTGGGCAGTCTGCCTCTACACGCGAAGGTTTATTGCCCCAAGAGCTTATTGAAGAATTGAAGTTTTTGGAAGATCGTGTTGATCCATTTAGCATTGATATCAAAAGTTATATTGAAGAGGAACTGGATATTATTTTTGATGATCATTTCGCTTCTATTGATCCAGAACCTTTTGCCGCCGCTTCTATTTCCCAGGTTTATAAGGCGAAACTCATGGATGGAAAAGATGTTGTTGTTAAAGTTCGTAGGCCTCAAGTCGATGAGATTCTGAAAACGGATTTATCTTTAATGCGAGATATTGCCCGGATTTTGGTAGGCTATAGTGAACCTTTGCACAATCTTAATTTACCATTAATTGTTGACTCTTTTGCAACCACCTTGGTTCAGGAAATTTCGCTGTTAAATGAACGTCATAACATAGAGCGTTTCGCCAAAAACTTTAAGGGCAACAGCAAAATCAGTGTTCCTAAAGTTTATCCGAAAATAAGTTCTGATCGTATCCTGACAATGGAATTTATGGACGGTGTTAAAGTGACGGATAAGGAGAAGTTGCAGTCTATGGGGCTTGATTTAGAGGAGATTGTAGATAATGGTATCAATCTTTATTTAGAACAGGTGATCGTACATGGTTTCTTTCATGGCGATCCTCATCCTGGTAATTTACTTGTGCTTCCAAATGGTAAACTAGCTTTTATTGATTTTGGAAATATGGGTAAATTGTTAGGTATAGACCGACAAAATTTAGAAGAGTTTATCCAGGCGGCAGTTTCTTCCAATGCGATGCATCTAGCTGATACGATAGAAGATGTGGCGGTTGTGAGTAATATTCCCGATCGTGCTAGATTTGAACGTTCTTTGTATGAGATTTTTGATCTGATTGATAACGTCTCATTGGGAGATATCAGTTTGGAGTCATTATTTGATAAATTATGGACGATCATTGGGGATAACCGTCTTTATTTTCCAGAATATATCTATCAGCTTATTCGAGGCATATCATTAATGGAGGGAATTGGTAGACAACTTAATCCAAACTTGAATATTATGAAGAGTATAAGACCGTTTGCAAACCGTATTATGCGGGAGCGAATGGATCCAAAATATTTATTTGAAAAAGGGAAGAATAAGGCTTTTTCTTTTGCTCGTGATATTGAAAAACTTCCTGATGATCTTAGAGGCTTATTTAGGCAAATAAAGCTTGGAAATTTTACGCTTAATCACCACTTGATCAGTGCTAAGTCATTTACCCAGATCTTAAGAAAAGGCGTTAACCGTATTGTAATCGGAATTATGGTTTTGTCCTTGAATATGCTTGCAGGTATGGTTATTATCGCGCATGTTGAGCCTAAATTTTTAGGAATTCCAGTTTGGGCATGGGTATTTTTAGGAACTTCTTTTTCTTTATCGATTTATCTATTTATAGCTATGATACGTGCTAAAAATCGAGATTAGTCAATAGAGGTTAGATAGGATATAAAATAATATGATACAAATAAATTTAGAAAATAAGAAAGCATTGGTTGGTGCCAGTTCTGGTGGTATAGGTTGCGCAATAGCACAACAATTAGCCTTACATGGTGCATCTGTCACTTTAATGGCTCGAAATGAAGAGAAGCTGAAAATTGCACTTGCTACATTAGATCGGAGTAGAGGACAGCAGCACCGTTATCTTGTCGTAGATTTTAATGATTTTGAAGAATACCAACGTGTAATATCCCAGTATTTTACTCATCATGTTGTTGATATATTGATTAATAATACCAATGGTCCGAAGGCCGGCACTATTGCAGATCAATCATTAGCAGACTATCAACGGGCATTTGACTTATTATTTAAGACTCACTGTTATACGACAGATCTGGCATTACCTCATATGAAAAGTGCGGGTTATGGGCGTATCATTAATGTTTCCTCGTTAACTGTAAAAGAGCCAATGTCAAATTTGGTATTATCGAACACAGTGCGTACGGCATTAATGAGCTGGAGCAAATCATTAGCGAAAGATGTTGCCGTTCATCATATAACAGTTAACAGTATATTGACAGGTCTATTTGATACTGCGCGCATTCAATCATTGACACAGATGGATGCGGAGCGTCTAGATATACCGTATGAAGAGGCTTTGTCTTTGCGATTGAAGCAAGTTCCCATGAATAGATTGGGCAGACCCGAGGAGTACGGTTATCTTGTCGCCTTCATCTGTTCTGAGTATGCGAGCTACCTCACCGGATCCAATATTCCACTTGATGGTGGCATGATGAATGGATTTTAAAATAAAAGCCCTTAAGGATATACTTAAGGCTTTTATCTGTTTATTTTCTTAATTCAGTACGATTTCTGTATTTACTGTGATGGCCACATCTGCTGCGACAGCTTCAACCCCTGATGGTAATTTATCATTATATTTCATTCCGAAATCAAAGCGATTAATAGTAGTTTTCGCAGTGAAACCAGCCCGTGTCTTTCCCCAAGGATCAGTAATGATTCCTCCGTTCTGAGTAACGTCAAAAGTAACTTTCTTTGTCACATCTCTGATTGTTAGATCGGCGATTAATACATATTTTCCTTTTTTACCCTGTTTAAAAGAAACAGATTTTAATTTCATTGTTGGATATTTCTCTGCATTGAAAAAGTCATCTGATTTTAAATGGCCGTCACGAGCATCTATTCGTGTGTCAATACTGTTGACATCAATCGTGAAATCTAATTTTGCATTATCAAAACTCTCTTTGTTCGGAGCATCAATGGATCCGGATACTTCGTGAATTCACCATCGACAAAGCTTATCCCTAAGTGATTTACATCAAATCTTGCGTTTGTATGTGCAGGATCTGCACTCCATTTTACTTGTGCTAAGGCGCCATTGATCATTAAGACTGTGGCTGCTACAATTTTCAATAAATTATTCATAATCTTTCTTTTTATCTTTTTTAACAGTAATCTTGTTTAAAATGTTTGTCGATAAACAAATAAATTGTTGTATTAACTTGTACAAAGATGACGAATAATGCTGTTTTAAAAATTGACCTACATCAATAAAATGTACTATTTTTTGGTTTTAGGATCTGCCTTTTTAATCGGCTTAAAAACTCTTGTGTAACTCCGATATAAGATGCGAGCTGCAAATTAGATATTCTGGGGTATATTTTTGGATAACGTTTAATAAAATCCAGATAGCGCTCCTGCGCCGTAAATCCCAGAGCCGCAATGATGCGATGTTGTGATGCTACTTGAGCTCTTTGGGACATAATTCTGAATAGCCGTTCTACTTGAGTACAATTAGTGAAGAGTTTTTCTTTCTGTTCTCTCGAGATTATTAGTATTTCAGAATCTTCTAAAGCTTGAATATATAATTGAGCGGGTTCTTGATCATTGAAGCTGGCAATATCTGATATCCACCATTCTTCTATAGCGAAGTATAAAATATGTTCTTCTCCATTTGGAGTCAAATAGAAAATTTTAAAACAGCCTTTCTTTACAAATCCTTCAAAATTGCATATTTCCCCCGCCCGCAGAATGAAGCTCTTTTTTTACATGTGTTTGGGTGTAACTAGACGTGATCTGTTCAAGTTGTTCTTCTGTAACGGCTATTCTTTTTTTATGTAATCCTTGAAAATGTCCATGAGATAATTAATTCTGAAATGATATTAACTAGAGACTTTAATAAAAGAAATTTCTTCTAAAGTATCAGAAACCCCAAATACTTTGTATCCATGTTGATGTAAAGAGTTTAATAACTCTTTTGTTTTTTCAATTCCATTATCAAAAAATCTTTCGTGTATTTCTAATAAAATCTGGCGGATCTCGATGGATGAATTTAGAATACTTTCTATGACGCAATATTCTGAGCCTTCAATATCCATTTTTAGCACATCGATGTAGCTATGGTTGTTTTCAGATACAATATCTATAAGTGATTTCATTTGTACTTCTACCATATTATTCTCATCAACATTTTGATGGTTAATGATGGAGCCGGAGACATGCTCTTTGTTTTTTGGTAAATTGAAATGGGTTATTCTGGTTTCCTTGTCCAATCCGAACGGATGAAAATGAAATTTGGGAGATAGATCTGATCGTTGCGCTATCCATTCAATTGATTTCGGTGTTGGGTCATAGCCATGGACATGGCAATTGTGCTTTTGTATAATGGCATCATCAAAAGAAGTGTCTTGTCCTATTCCAAAAGAGTATACAATCGCATCGGGATGCAGCAGATCTGGATTGACAAAAAATCCACCATAAGAATTTCCGTACCAAACATGTGGACATTTATGTTCGATCTTGAATGATGATATTTTTCCAGAAAGTATTTTATATTGCTTCTTCAACGTGTTGATTAGGCTTGGACTCATATAATTTGTATGTTTGATGGTGGTCGTAAGTTACGATAAAATTAATTTTAATGATATTCTAATTATTTTAAGGATGTTAGAAAACCGATTTTTGTTAATTTTTCTGACGCTGCCAATCCATTGGGATTGCAACCTAGTTTTCCTTCAGGAACTTCCAGTCCTTGTTTGTTATAAAAATCTTTCCAAAAGTTGTCTATTTCACCCGTAGCAGGATTGATGAAGGTCATGGGCTCTAAGGTAAAAATTTGAGATTTTCTAAAAGCTCTTTCGATAAAATCGGAACAATAGTAAGTGTTTTCATTTAAAATATAGCTCCAATTGTACGGTTTTCCCAGCATATTTTTTGCAGTTTTTATCGCTAGGGGTATAGCTTTCTGATATTCTTTTTTTAGTCTGTAAACGACTAAATTGTTTTGATTATTTTTTTGAGAATCATAAAAATCTTTTAAGTTTTGACGTATGGATCCATTTTTGGAACTTGCGTGTAAAACAAAAATAGAATCATGCTCAACTTCTAAGAGTCCAATGTGATCAAAAGAATTTTTTTTGTCACGTTGTGTCACACGGTTTATAGCTCCAGATAGATTTTCTTGTTCCGCCTCTACAAAGATAAGATCACCTTTTTTAAGGTTTTTAGTTTCAACTTTTTGAGCAAAACAAAGTTGGGATAAAAGTATAACTAGGATGCTGAAAAATATTCTTTGTGCTTTCATGGCATAAATTTACATGCAATTTGATGTAAATAGAATCATTAGCTAAAAATAATTATGTAATGATAGAATGTTTGTATCTTTGCAAGATGGGAAAAATGTATAATGATGTGGTGGAATTATTGCCCGAATTGATTCATTGCTTCAATAATCATTTGATGTTTGATAGCTTAGAGGAGGAAGATGTAATTTCATTTCTTCCAATCGAAGATGAAGAAGTTGCGAAAGAATTTGTAGCTCATACAAATAAGGTATTATCCGACCACTTTGAAGTTGAGGATGGTGAATTATGTTATCCTGAAGACAGTTATTTGGATAAAATTGACAATCCTATTTTCTTTTGGAAGGATTATTTAGGATGCTTTTTTAATTTTGAATTGGTTGAGGATTTATTGGATAGAGAAGATATAAGAGGAACAAGTTTTGGAACTTACCGAATTACCCATATTGCCTTTATTAACGAAGTAAATAAACGGATCAAAAAAAGAAGATTAAATGGAATAAACCTTGAGTATCGTGTTATTCCAACTCCTTTGGACAGCAATAAACATTGGAATCGTACATACGATAAAGAATTTTAATCAAATCATTATCTATCGTTTTAAACGTTCGTTAAGTACTGTTTTTTTTAATGTTTTGTATTTAGTTTTTTGTAAATTGCCCTATTATTTTCTAAGCTATCAGAATAGCTAGCAGTATTCTTCTTGTTTAAATTCCGTTGAAATGAAATATATTTTATTCGTACTTCCAGTCATGGTTTTCATGAGTTGTTCCAATGCGCAACAAGATAAGCCATTAGAGCAGTTAGATAAAAAGTCTGCTCGTGAGGTGGTTTTAGTGACCGAAGTGAAGGGTGATTCAGTCCTGCATATTACTAAACAGCATATCTGGTTTAATGGAGAGCAAATTGCTTCTCAAAGTGATACGATCATTACAGCAAAGAAAGTGAATACCTGGAGTGTTGGGGATTCTGCTCAAACACTTAGTGAAGTTCCTATTTACGTAACAGTGCAGTAATTATGAGAAAAAAAACATCTTCAGCGATTAAATTAGTATTAATTACTTCCGTTTTGGCCTCATGTGGAACTGCTCAGTCTCCTCCGGAGGATAAAAATAAACAGCGTGTTTTTATGCGTGCTGATTCTACTGCTCCTTATACAGAAGTTACAAATGATTATAAGAATCAGCATCGTACGGGCGGAGGTATGGGGTCTTCTCTTTTGTGGTTTATGGCCTTTAGACATCTTGGGGGAGGAATGGGATATGCGAACAATAATCTAAATCCCAGTTCTGTTTCTGGTACTAATGCTAAAAAATCTGCTGCATATCAAGCAAAGCGAGGTGGTTTTGGCAATACTGCTGCTTCTTCCCACTCTTCTTCTGTCGGTTCATAATGAAAATTAAACATCTTACGATTGATCCAAATTGGAAATCTAGATTAACGGCTATTGGATATGGTTATCATTCGGATCATGATGAACCTTACTGGATAGATAATTATTACTACGAAATCACTAGTAATGAAGCAGACACTATTTATCAAGCAACAGCTGAGGTTTGGGATATGTGTCTAAAAGCAGTTGAACATGTGATTGCAAATAAGCTTTACGCTTTATTTCATATTCCCGATCATATGGTACATCATATCGAACAGTCGTGGGAAAGTGAATCTCCTTCAATTTATGGTCGTTTTGATTTTGCTTATGATAGCAGTAAAAGAAAATTAAAGTTACTGGAGTTTAATGCGGATACACCGACTTCTTTATTTGAGTGTGGCATTGTCCAGTGGTATTGGAAAAACCATTATTTTTCAGAATCAGTCGATCAGTTTAATAGCGTACATGAGCAATTGATCACTTCTTGGAAAGATATTAAACCTTATCTCAAAGGTGATATTTTGTATTTCACTTGTGCAAAGGAGACATTGGAGGATCTGACCAATGTAGAATATTTAAGAGATACGGCCACACAAGCTGGCATCCAAACACAATTGATCTACATCGACGATATTGGTTGGAATGGAAATTCATTTATTGATTTAGAGGGTGACTCGATCCAATCTATATTTAAATTGTATCCTTGGGAATGGATGGTACATGAGGAGTTTGGGCACCATATCCTCAATGATATCAATAAAACTCAATGGATAGAGCCTTCATGGAAAATGATACTGTCTAACAAAGCTATTTTACCCATATTATGGGATTTGTTTCCGCATCATGATAACTTATTGCCAGCTTATTTTGAAGAGCAGAGAACACTTAGAAATTACATTAAAAAACCTATTCTATCCAGGGAGGGTGCTAATATCGCAATGTATTATGATAAGGAGCTCATTTATTCAACATCTGGTGCATATGGACATGAAGGGTATATTTATCAAGAGCTGGCCACACTTCATAAAGAAGAATCGGGTTTTTCTATCATAGGCAGCTGGATTATTGGACAGGAACCGTGTGGTATAAGTTTTAGAGAATCGACTATGCCCATCACCACGGATAAGAGTCGATTTGTTCCGCATATCATTAAGCATTGATCAAAAATTAATGGTTCTTTCCCAAATAGACTATTTACTTTTTGGACATTCTAATTCCTGCTTTAAAGTCCGGAATATTTGTTCATATTCTTGGAACCGATGTTCTCTTATCGGCCGAATGTACGGTTCAGTTTTAAAGTATAGCAACATGCATGGTGCAATTTGTTTGTACTTCGGTACATACTCATATGTAATGAATTCTCCATTAGCAATACGCTGTTTTATTTTATTATGATAAGGGTACATCTATTTATATTAGCAATATATTAAAATTACTTTTTTTTATTAAAAACAGCTATTATTCTTTGTTGAAAATTATATAAAAACAAAACTAATTTAGGTTTGTTGTAGCTATAAATCAATAAGAAAGGAATAATATTATGAACCTTATTCACAAAATTGAGCATTGGGGTGATACGCATCATCCACAATGGATAGATTACCTACGGATTGCTGTAGGATTCTTAATTTTAATCAAAGGAATGAGCTTTGTTGCTGATCTAGATCGGGTTAGTTCTTTGGTGCAGCAAGTTAACTATACATTTTATATTTGGGGAGGGGTGCATTATATTGTTTTTGCCCAGATTGTCGGTGGGATGTTTATTATTTTTGGCTTCCAGACCAGGTTAGCTTGTCTAGTTCTTTTGCCGATCTTGTTTGGTGCTGTATTTTTTGTAAACTTAACGCATGGATTTAGTTTCTTAATGGAGAATTATGGTTGTCCATTGTTGTTCTACTTTTGCTTATTTTATTTCTTGTTATGGGTTCGGGTAAATATTCATTAGATAATTTAATGAATAGACCTGGTTATGAGAGAAAGATTTAATATTGATTATATCAATTCAAAAAAAAACCTCCTGCAATTCATGCAAGAGGTTTTTTTATTTTTTCCGTATAGAAAACTATTTTTTATTTTTTTCAATCCAAGTACGGGCATTTACAAATGCTTCTAACCAAGGTGTCACTTCATCTTGACGATCCTTCGGATAATTTGCCCAATTCCATTGGAATGTTGAGCGCTCAATATGTGGCATGGTTACCAAGTGACGACCAGTTTTGTCACAAAGCATAGCTGTATTATAATCAGAGTCATTAGGGTTTGCAGGGTACTGATCGTAAGCGTACTTAGCAACAATATTATATTGTGACTCTTCTTCAGGTAAATTGAATTTACCTTCACCATGTGAGATCCATACCCCTAATGTTGTACCAGCTAACGTTGATAACATGATCGAGTTGTTTTCTTGAACGGTAACGGATAAGAAATTAGATTCATGTTTCTGTGAAGTATTATGAAGTAATTTACCATGAACTCCGTGTTCTGGGTTGATTAATTCTAATTCCATAAACAATTGACAACCGTTACAAATACCTACCGACATGGTGTCAGGACGTTTAAAGAAATTTTCTAATGCCGTTTTAGCTTTTTCATTGTACAAAAATGCACCAGCCCAACCTTTTGCAGAACCTAGAACATCAGAGTTCGAGAATCCCCCAACAGCACCAATAAATTGAATGTCTTCTAGTGTTTCACGTCCTGAAATTAAATCAGTCATGTGGACATCTTTTACATCAAATCCCGCTAAGAACATCGCATTTGCCATTTCGCGTTCAGAATTTGAACCCTTTTCACGAATGATAGCTGCTTTTGGTCTAGGTTTTGATTCGTCTATTGCAGGTTTCAACCCCGTGAAGTGATTTGGGAATACAAAATTCAATGGCTGATTTTTGTAATTATCATAACGAGCTTGAGCAGTTCCATTTTTAGATTGTTTTGAATCTAATAGGAAAGACGTTTTATACCAAGTATCACGAGTTTCTACAACATTGAAAGTAAACGTGTCAGCATTATTTTTGAAGGAAACTTCTGCACCTGAGATTGCTTCTCCAATCTTAACAGCATCAATACCAGCAGCGGCGAAAGCACTTTCAAATGTAGCGTCATCTTTTGCCTGTAAAACAACAGCAATGTTTTCATTGAATAGTGCTTTTACAGTATCTGCTTCACCTAAGCTTGATAAATCATAATTTGCAGCTAAGTTTACATCTGCAAATGTCAGTTCTAATAAAGTCGTAATTAAACCTCCTGAACCAATGTCATGACCAGCTTCAATTTGTCCAGCTTTTATTAAATCTTGAATCGTATTAAAAGCCGTTTTAAAATATGTTCCATCTTGAATGGTTGGAACTTCTTTACCGATCTTGTTTAAGATCTGAGCGAATGAAGAACCGCCTAATTTGAAACTATCTTTTGATAGATTGATATAGTATATAGAACCAGCATTTTTATTTAGCACAGGTTCTATAACCTTTGTAATATCCGTACAGTTACCAGCTGCAGAAACGATCAAAGTACCTGGAGCGATGACATTGTCACCGTTCGGGTATTTTTGTTTCATCGATAGTGAATCTTTTCCTGTAGGGATATTGATTCCTAATTCCAAAGCAAAATCTGAACATGCTTTGACAGCTTTATAAAGGCGAGCATCTTCACCCTCGTTGTTACAGGCCCACATCCAGTTTGCCGACAGTGATACACCTGCAAGACCATTTTTAATAGGAGCAAATACTAAGTTTGACAATGATTCGGCAATAGCCGTTCTACTTGCCGCTGCAGGGTCTATAATTGCTGCTACGGGAGAATGACCTACTGTAGTTGCTACACCTTCTTTGCCTTTGTAATCTAATGCCATTACTCCCACGTTATTCAATGGTAATTGTAATGGACCAACACATTGTTGTTTAGCAACACGTCCGCCAACACAACGGTCAACTTTATTGGTTAACCAATCTTTAGAGGCTACTGCTTCTAATTGCAGCACTTGTTTTAGGTAAGTTGGGATATTTTCAGTGCTGTAATTTACATCTGCGTAATTTCTAACGACAGTTGTATCCTTCATAATTGTTTTGGGAGAAGACCCGAAGAAATCTTCTAAGGCATAATCCATTGGTTTTTCACCGGTTGTTTTTGATTCGAAAGTGAAACGGTGATCTCCTGTTACATCGCCAACAGTGTACATTGGAGAGCGTTCGCGATCGGCAACGCGTTTTAACGTGTCAATATCTTTTTCACCGATCACCAATCCCATTCTTTCCTGAGATTCGTTACCGATAATTTCTTTTGCTGATAGGGTAGGATCACCTACAGGTAGTGCATCTAAATCAATTAGGCCGCCTGTTTCTTCTACTAGTTCTGAAAGGCAGTTTAAGTGACCTCCTGCACCATGATCATGAATAGATACAATTGGATTGTGATCGGATTCCACCATTCCACGAACTGCATTTGCGGCACGTTTTTGCATTTCTGGATTTGAACGTTGAATTGCATTTAATTCAATACCGGAACCGAAAGCTCCTGTATCAGCAGAAGAAACTGCTGCTCCTCCCATACCGATACGGTAATTTTCACCACCCAGTATAACGATCTTATCACCAATTTTTGGAGTATGTTTTTTGCCTGGTTCAATTTACCATAGCCTATACCACCAGCCTGCATGATTACTTTGTCAAATCCTAATTTTCGGGCATCTTCTTCATGTTCGAATGTTAAGACCGATCCTGTTATTAAAGGCTGTCCAAATTTATTGCCAAAATCTGAAGCACCGTTGGAAGCTTTGATTAAAATGTCCATTGGAGTTTGGTATAACCATGGACGTTCTTCCATCGCTTGTTCCCAAGGACGGTTTTCTTCTAAGCGGGAGTAAGACGTCATATAAATCGCTGTTCCTGCTAAAGGTAATGATCCTTGTCCTCCAGCTAAACGGTCGCGAATTTCACCTCCTGAACCAGTTGCTGCTCCTGAGAAAGGTTCAACGGTAGTTGGGAAATTATGTGTTTCTGCTTTTACAGAAAGTACAGAGTCAAATTCTTTTTCTTCGTAAAAATCTGGCTTATCCGCAGATTGTGGTGCAAATTGGGTGATCCGTGGGCCTTTAACAAAAGCTACGTTATCTTTATATGCCGAAACGATTTCGTTGGGATTTGTTTCAGATGTTTTCTTAATCAATTTGAAAAGCGATGTCGGCTGTTCTTCGCCATCGATAATAAAAGTACCGTTGAATATTTTATGGCGACAGTGTTCTGAATTTGCTTGAGAGAAGGCAAATACTTCTGAGTCGGTTAACTTACGATCTAATTTTGTTGCTAAGTCCGAAAGATATTGAACTTCCTCAGGATTTAAAGAAAGACCTTCTTGTTTGTTATAAGCATCAATATCCTCAATTTCTAAAATAGATTCAGGAGCAATATTGATGGTATACATTTCTTGTGTCAATGACTCATATTTTTGAGAAATCATTGGGTCGAAATCGATAAAATCAGCTTGTGCCTTATGGAATTCTTCAATTCGAATAATCCCTTGAATACCCATGTTTTGGGTTATCTCTACGGCATTGGTACTCCATGGAGTAATCATAGCTGCACGAGGACCAACATAATAATCGTTTAAGGTTGCTTTTTCGATTTTGGTAGCGTTTCCAAATAGCCAGTTTAGTTTAGAGATATCATCGGTTGATAAATCTTGTAGGGTTTGCACACCGTAAACGATGTCGCTTGGGTTCACAAAGAAATGAATCATTATAACTGTAAGTTTGAACGTTCTTCAAATTAAAATACAAATTTACGTTAATCCTTTGACTTATTAGGAATGAAAAGTGCTAAATAATCGTAAAAATATTTTTTACTCTTAAGCGGTTCATCTTTTGCTTGATCTCAACTTCTTTTTAATTTTTGAAGTACTTACGATTTTAAGTTTTATATGCTGTAAATGAGCTGCCCATACGTTCTCTTTTTTTATTACTTAAATATAGAAACTGAGCCAGTCTATAAAACTGAATTGGTTATTTACATACAAATTTTAATATTATAGGTAGTAATAAACTCTCAAGGGTAGAGATAAAACGATAAATTTGCATGGATAAGACTGTAATTATATTGCGAATCAGAGCAAATTTATCTAAGTTTGTGCGTAAAATAAGATTCTAAAATGAATATTTCATATAAGTGGCTTAAAGATCATATCGATATTGATAAAAAACCAGAAGAGCTTTCTTTGATTCTAACTAACGTAGGATTAGAGGTTGAGGTTTTAGATGTGGTCCAAAGTATACCAGGAGGTTTAGAAGGGTTGGTCATAGGGGAAGTAAAATCATGCGAACAACATCCGAATGCAGATAAATTGAAAGTTACAACGGTTGATGTTGGTCAGCCCGAGTTGTTAAATATTGTCTGTGGAGCTCCAAATGTAGCAGTCGGTCAGAAAGTTATTGTTGCGACAGTTGGTTCAACAGTTCATCCAACTAGCGGTGAGCCTTTTAAGATCAATAAATCAAAAATCCGTGGTGAAGTTTCTGAAGGAATGCTCTGCGGGGAGGATGAAGTTGGTTTAGGCAATTCGCATGCAGGTATTGTAGAACTTCCTTCAGATGCTGAGGTTGGTACACTTGTCAAAGATTTTTATCAGATCGAAGATGACTACCGATATGAAATTGGTTTGACTCCGAATCGTGCAGATGCAGCTTCACATTTAGGTGTCGCTCGTGATATTGCCGCATATTTTAGATCTGAAATGAAGCAAATTGATCTTTCTAAATTTAAAGAAGGGTCTGGTGTCAATACAGAAGTAATTGTAGAAAATCATTCCGGCAGTCCAAGATATTCAGGAATTAATATTTCAGGTGTTAAAGTAACTGAATCCCCTGATTGGTTAAAGGAGCGTTTAAACGTTATCGGTATTCGTCCCATTAATAACATCGTTGATGTTACTAATTTTATATTACATGACTTGGGTCAGCCACTTCATGCTTTTGATCAAGATAAGATTGCAGGTAATAAAATTACTGTTAGACAAGCGAAACAAGATGAGATTTTTGTCACTTTAGATGGTGTTGAGCGTAAGCTTTCTGCTGAAGATCTTGTTATTGCCGATGCTGAGAAGCCAATGTGCATCGCTGGTGTTTTTGGTGGTGCTAATTCAGGCGTTTCAGAATCGACTACAAACATATTTTTAGAGTCAGCATATTTTAATGCAGTTTCAGTACGTAAAACAGCAAAGCGTCATCATCTGAAAACAGATTCTTCTTTCCGATATGAAAGAGGAACTGATCCAAATATTACCGTTAATGCATTAAAAAAGGCGGCTATTCTGATTCAAGAGATCGCTGGTGGTGAGATCACTTCTAATATTACCGATATTTATCCTGCTGTTATAAATCCATTTGCTTTTAATGTCAATTACCATAATGTCCGTAAATTAATCGGTCAGGATATACCTAATGAGGAAATAAAATCAATTATAGTTGCCTTAGGTATCGGTATTGAAAAAGAATCGGCAGATAGTATTGATGTATTAGTTCCTGCTTATCGTGTTGATGTTACGCGTGAGGTGGATGTGATAGAAGAGGTTTTGCGTATCTATGGTTACAATAACGTCGCATTGAAACCACAGATAAAGTCATCTTTAAATACTTCGGAAAAGCCTGATAAAGAGGTTGTTTTAAATCAACTGGCAGATTTGCTTATTGCAAATGGTTTTAGAGAAATTCTTTCGAATTCATTAACGAAGTTGGATTATGTAAATGATGAAGCGACCGCCGTTCGTTTGTGTAATCCATTAAGTTCTGATTTGGATACCATGCGACAAAATATGTTGTTTTCAGCTTTAACAGCAGTTTCTTATAATCAAAAGAGAAGAAATTCTGATTTGAAGGTTTTTGAAATTGGAAAAACATATTCGATCGATGGTGAGGGATATAGAGAGAAACAGCACTTGGCTATTGCTATTAGTGGAAGTTGGAAGTTGAGCAATGGAACAATAGTAAGCAATCGGTAAATTTTTACAATCTGAAAGCGGTTGTCGATCTTATTTTGAAAAGATTGAAAATTGAAGGACTTCAGTTGGAAGATGCACCTACCGATCATTTCGCTTACGGATTAAGTTATATGAAGGGTACAAAACCTTTAGTAACTTTCGGAGCGGTATCTGATGTTGCTTTATCCAAAGCTGACGTCGATGGGCAAGTGTTTTTTGCTGATTTTGACTGGGATCAAATACTGAAGATCATCCGTAAAAATGTTATTAAGTTTAAAGAGGTATCTAAGTTTCCTGCTGTAAAACGTGATTTATCGTTGTTGATCGATGAAGCAGTTACGTTCAAACAATTGGAAACAATCGCGCATAAAACCGAACGTAAACTCTTAAAAGAGGTTAAAGTATTTGATGTTTATAAGGGAGACAAGATTCCTGCAGGCAAAAAATCATATGCTTTGAGTTTTATTATCGAGGATGAGGAAAAAACTTTAATGGACAAACAAATTGACGCAATAGTTCAAAAATTAATTCTTAACTTTGAGAAAGAAGTAAACGCAGAAGTGCGTGGTTAATTTGAATAATAACATTTAATTGTATAAATTTAGTATATGGCAGCATTATCTTCACAAATGAATATTATCGTTGAGAAAACGAAAAATTTGATTCAAATGTGCGAAGTCTTGCAAGAAGAAAATGATTTACTTAAATTAGAGGTTCAATCGCTTCAAGTCGCTTTCAATACGAGTAGCGATAAGAATAAGCAAATGGAGGAGCAAATGAAAGCAATGGCAGTTGCTCGTTCTCTTGATAGTTCTGAAGCCGATAAGGATGCAATTAATGAGAAAATACTTGACACAAAGCAAAAAATTAACGATTTTGTGCGAGAAATAGACAAATGTATTAGTTTGTTGAAGTAAGTGAAGAGTGTAGTACAAGGATAACTTACTAATACAACGTAAAGCTCAAATAACAATGGGAGAGATTTCCATCAAAATAAATATCGCTGATCGTGTGTATCCGCTACGTGTTGATACAGCAGAGGAGGAGATAATCCGCCATGCAGCGAAATTGATTAATGAAAAAGTAAAAGAGTTACAAGATAGCTATACTGTTCGTGATAAACAGGATTTATTGTCAATGTGCGTCCTTCAGTACGCAACAGGAATGTTGAAAGCTGAGCGACAAGTTCAAACACAAGATCAAGGTTTAGAGCAATCAGTTCATGAACTGGATCAGCTATTATCTAATTTCTTTACAAAATAATCGTTCTTTATAGCGCTTTACTAAACGAATTTGCCGCAGTTGAATTCGGGTTGTCACTATTTTAAACTTAACGCTTCAATATTACAGGCGAAAAAGATGTAGGTCATTTTGCGTAAGCCATCTGGACCATGATCATAGCCTAATCATATGATATAGAAGTTTAATAATATTAGATACCCGTTATTTAATTGCGGTTTTTTTTGAAAATTATAAATAAATAAAATACATATAAACAATTAATATTACATGGACATCGCAATTTATATCATACTTTCTCTGATTGTTGGTATTGCAATTGGCCGTTATCTTTTAGCTCTTTTGTTTAGTAAACAAACAGCAGAAGCTCAAGAAAAGGTGAAAAGCATTATAAAAGAGGCAGATCAAGAAGCAGAACATCTGAAAAAGAAAAAGCTTTTAGAAGCTAAGGAGAAGTTTCTACAGCTAAAATCAGAGCATGAAAAAGAGGTCAGTCAGCGAAATAATACAATCAGTCAAAAGGAAAATACCTTACGCCAGAAGGAACAATCTGTCAATCAGAAGCTTGAGAATTTAAACCGCGAAAAACAAGAATTAGATGGAACCCGTAACAGCTTGAAAAGCTTGTTGAAGTAAATGAAAGTAAGTCTGAGGAAGTTGAGCAGTTAAAGCTACAGCAGATTAAACAACTGGAAGGTATTGCTGGAGTTACAGCGGAAGAAGCTAAAAATCAACTGGTCGACTCTTTGCGTGAAGAGGCACGTTCACAAGCAATTAGCCAAATTAAAGATATCGTTGATGAAGCTAAATTGACAGCAACAAAAGAAGCTAAAAAAGTGGTCATCCAGACCATTCAACGTACGGCTACAGAATCTGCTATTGAGAACACGGTTTCTATTTTCAATATTGAGAATGATGAAATCAAGGGCCGTATTATTGGACGTGAGGGACGTAATATTCGTGCATTAGAAGCGGCTACTGGTGTTGAGATCATTGTTGATGATACCCCTGAAGCAATTATTTTATCGGGATTCGATCCTGTTCGTCGTGAAATCGCTCGTTTGGCTTTGCACCGTCTTGTGACAGATGGACGTATCCACCCTGCGCGTATTGAGGAGGTAGTTGCAAAGACACGTACACAGATAGAAGACGAAATTGTTGAAATAGGTGAACGTACAGCTATTGATCTTGGTATTCACGGTTTACACCCGGAATTGATCCGTATGGTCGGTCGTATGCGTTACCGTTCTTCTTATGGACAGAACTTGTTACAGCACTCCCGTGAGGTTGCAAATTTTGCAGCTACAATGGCAGCAGAGTTGGGGTTAAACGTTAAGCATGCAAAACGTGCTGGTCTTTTACATGATATTGGTAAAGTGCCTGATGATAATCCAGAATTGCCACATGCTATTTTGGGAATGCAACTGGCTGAAAAGTATAAAGAACATCCTGATGTTTGTAATGCTATCGGTGCTCACCATGATGAAGTTGAAATGACGGCAATGATTTCACCAATTGTACAAGCTTGTGATGCTATTTCAGGAGCTCGTCCTGGGGCTCGCCGTGAAGTCGTGGAGAGTTATATCAAACGACTAAAGGAGTTAGAAGATCTAGCATTATCTTATCCAGGCGTTGAAAAGACTTTCGCTATACAAGCCGGTCGTGAATTACGTGTTATTGTTGAAAGTGAAAAGATATCTGATGCACAGGCTGAGATTCTAGCCGCTGATATTTCAAACCGAATTCAGACTGAGATGACTTATCCAGGTCAAATTAAAGTAACTGTTATTCGTGAAATCCGTTCTGTCGCCTACGCGAAATAAAACGAGATTTTAAAAATATAGCTTAAAACTAAGGCTGTCTCATTTATTTGAGACAGCCTTAGTTTTTTTAATGATTTGAGCTGTTAAGAGGATGTTTTTACTGTTATATATTCAAAGTAGCTCATTATTCTACGTAACATGGAAAGCAGGAGCATGTGATTGATCTTATCGCGGTATAGTTTGCGCACAAATCCTTCTGTTTATTTTATTTCACCATACTGCAAAGCAAAGTTGTTACATGGATTTTTCGTTTCGCTTGACTGAAAAATAAGCTCCCAAAGATGATTATGAAAAGATTCGAGTAAAAATAACACTTTCCGTAGGTGCAGAGAGTTTCTGCGAGGAGTACTTTGGGTTTTAACAGGGGGCTAAATAGTATTGCAACGTTACTTGTTTGTAAATAGTTTATTCTTAATAGTTAAATAGGGTTATCTTAAAAGCATGTTACGTAGCGATACTTAAAGACCATCCAGAATTTTCAATATGCCGTGTCGCAATATGAACTACCCAGAGTATCGAAATGTATCGCCATAATGCACGATACTATGGCTATGGAGATAAACCAATCGGCCATAGCGCGTTGCTTTATTGCCTTTGCGCATCATGATTGACTAAAGGCGCATAGACAGTCCGCCATATTGCGATATATGTAGGCGGGAGGGAGAAATCAATAAGCCATAGCGCATTGCTTTATTGCCTTTGCGCATCATGATTGACTAAAGGCGCATAGTCAGTCCGCCATATTGTGATATATGTAGGCGGGAGGGAGAAATCAATAAGCCATTGTGCTTTGCTTTACTGCGTTTACGCAAAATGATTTCTACATTTATCGTGTCGAAAGGTCCAAGGTTCCATTGTCTTTTATGTATTGTAGTCACTCTAAACTTAAATAGAGAACATCCTGGCATAAAGCATATGTTAAGATATTTTTGCTTCTGAGCGTGAAAATATCATCCCTTGCTATCTAGTCTCTAATAAGAAAAGCTGTCTCTTAAGTAATTTTTGAATATTTGTACCGTAATGAAAATAAGTGTTTTAGATTTCTTTTTGATCCTATTTAGTGATTAAGATGTATTATTGGCATTATATTCGGTTTTCAACAGAGCAGTTTTATTTAGAGACTGGCTTTTTTTGTTTTTAATCGCTATTTCGCCTTACTTTCAACTTTTATTTTTAGTATTTTTGCAGTTCATATTGCATAGCAACTATAACGCAGATCAGATGAAGAAAAAGCAACCGCCCGTTCAAGAAGTAAAAAGACCAGTTGATCAATATTTTGAGAATTTAAATGCAAATTTTCAGAATCCTACGAATCGAATTTTTCAAATTATTTTTTTACCGTTATTCTTTTTTGGTTTAATGGGACTGATTTGGATGATTCCATTTCCTCAATTTGATTTTTTGGTTAAATTGGGATGGCATACTTTTCTGAACTGGGGTTCATTTTTTATTGCCGTGCTTATCTATTATTATTTAAAGCTTTCTCCAACACTATCTTATGCTGTTTTACTATGTATAGGCATAATGAGTTATTTTATTGTGCAACTCGAATATATTGAGCGGGATGGTGGACCAAGTGTATTACTTGTTTCTGGAGTGATTACAGCAGTTTCTTTAGCTGCATTATGGTGGGGTAAGTCTAAAGAGAATAAAGCTATTTCATTAGGTGAATTTTGGACATTAATTTCCGTAGGTCCTATTTGGCTTTGGCATTTTGTTTTTAGAAAGGTTAAGCTAAAATATTAAAACTTATATAGTTATTTGGAAGCCTTGTTCTTTACTAAGAACAAGGCTTTTTTACATTATTAGAATTTGTAAGTAATACCAGCTCCTAGTATTTGTTTCACTTGTAGATCAGATTTTTTGCCTACTTGAACTCCATTTTCTATTTTAGGAAGTTTGGTGTTATCATCATATATTAACTGTACACCTGCATTTACTGTAATCCATTTGTTCACCTTCATATTTAGATTGGCCGTATAGTCAATATCTACATTTTGTGGCTTCTCTAAATAGTTGGAATAAAGTTTTAGGATATTTTCAAAAGTAACATTCTCCATAATTTGTGTTTTATAATAGGCATCAAATGAAGCACCAAATTCTACGCGTGTATTTTTTCCAGGATCCAGTCCATAATTTGGCGCTAGGCTATCATTCTTAACAATAACAAAGCGAACGGCTGCGGGAGACAAGTTAAATTTTAAATTATCTGATTTTTTATAAGCTATACCGGGACCAAAGCTTAAATAGGCAGGAGCAAAGGCCTCTGATAGCAATTTTTTATTTGCGGATGTATAATCATAACCCTTGGCAAATTGGGTGTTAAAATTAAGAAAAAAGGTGTACAGCCAATGTTCTTTAGCTTGGTAACCCAATAAACTGTTTAAAGATAATCGGTCGTCATTTTTTCTCCAATCTGTTTCCTTTTGAAAAGTTTGACCATAAGCTGCAATTACTTTATTATCCCAGGACCATTTTTCTTTTTTATAATTGAAGTCATAATTTAAGATTATGTTGCCTGCGAAAGAATTGACTCCCCCGGCAGCCCAATTCGAGAATGAACTTTGGTTAATCAGAAATGTGTTCTCTCCATGTATGGTCCAATTCTTTGTCGAATCAACTTGTGCCTGACCTTTGTTAATTATTAGAAAGATGGCTGCAAACAATAAAAGTTTTATTTTATTCATATTTCATTTTTTTAAGTCTAAAAGCTTAAACACAAAGCCAACTTAGATTGTTTAGTTAAAGTCAATATTTTATGATTAAACAATCAAAAAACAACCTTTGTCTAGAAGAACACTGTTTTTTGCAAACAATATGATGTGTATTAAGAATCACTATTCTTAAAAAAGTAATTGCTCAGATCTAAATAGGAATTAGAAAAGGAGATCATATGGAACTGTTTGTGATCAAGATGATTATTTGATTGATGTGCTAGTTTTTTATTAGGGGAGAGGATTTGGTCATAATCCGATGTCTGAAAAATAGGATACAGATTGATGCATCATTTACTTGTGAGTCGATTTGGCAGCAGGTGTTAGGATTTCGATAGAAATAGGGTAGCTTTAACTGTTCCAAATCTAGCATATTAAACAAAGTTAATATTTCGCTTGTTTAATAATTGGAACTTTTATTACAAAATAATCAAAAAATAAGTCATTTTTGTAGAAAGAGAATGATTTATGAAAATAACTTTGTTGTGCATTGGGAAGACAGATGATAAGTATTTGATTGAAGGAATTGAAAAATACTTGAAACGATTAAAGTTTTATATAACCTTCAATCTCGTAGTTATTCCAGATATCAAGAATAGTAAAAATCTAACGAAAGAACAACAAAAGGAAAAGGAAGCACAACTTTGCTGAAACATATTAATTCTTTGGATACTGTTGTTTTACTGGATGAGTTTGGGAAGGAGTATCGTTCTTTGGAATTTGCTTCTTATTTGGAAAAGAATATGATTCAGAGTACGCAGCATCTTATCTTTGTTATAGGAGGGCCTTATGGTTTTGATGATCAGATTTATCAGCGTGCTAATCAGAAAATATCATTATCAAAGATGACATTTTCGCATCAGATGATTCGTTTGTTTTTTGTTGAGCAGACCTATCGCGCATTTTCAATTTTAAAAGGTGAGCCTTATCATCATGAATAATTGTGGAATTAATATAATTTATGCATCAATTAAAGAAAGGAGTTACATATGTTACCAAGTAAAAGAGATTATCACTTTAAGAGCGATGATAATAATTCAGGAGTCACTAAGATTATTATTATTGTTTGTATTATTATTGTATTGCTTTTGGCTTATTTTGTCTAAACGATTTATAGCACGAACTTTTCACAAGAGGTTCTATTTTTCGTTTAGAGCCTCTTTTAGTTTTAGTGATTTGATTATAAATGCGTAGAGATCCTGTATAAAAGTATATATTTTCAATATAATTTTTGAAGCAATGTAAGTTCCTGCACTTAAGTGTCTGGACTTTTATTAAAACAAAATAGGCGATACCGGGAGTATCGCCATAAAATCACACTAACTATTAAAATACCTATAGAACTAGGAATTTGCAAAATTCAGTATACCAAAGTTTTACTTTTTTAAATCTGGAATAGTCTTAACAAAATAACTTATTAGGTTCCTTCTATAAAAGGTAATTTTTTTATTGGTATACGTAAATTTAATGTTTTTTTTATAAATACAAATTTATTTTATATCCTTATAAAAAATATTCCATGCCATTTGGTCGGTTTTGAATGTTAGATTAATTTCTTTCAAGTTTTCTATTTTTACCCATCTAAAAGATTGCGCTTTACCATCTTCATATTCCTGGCCTTCAAAGTCAAATTCTTTTTTTGTGGTTCGGATCTGAATGGGGGTGCTGTTTTTGATTAAATAATATATTGAAATAATCTGACTGTCATTAAAGCTTGATTTTTCATAAAAATCAGTTGTATAGATGTGTGATAAGATTTCAATATCAAAGTTGCATTCTTCTTGATATTCTCTTTTTAGGGCATCAATAAGTCCTTCTCCGTATTCTAAACCACCTCCAGGAAATTTGGTGAACGATACATTTTCAGTTTTCTCATCGCTGATGAGTACTTCATTATCATCATTAATCAAAATTCCATATACTCTTACATTAAAAGGAAACATGTGCTATTATTTTATTTTTTTGATAAATCTTTAAGATAAATATTTTTGAATTCCACAGGCTGACCTTCACTTTGCAAGGCTATAAATCCTTGTTTTAGCTTTTTGCCATCAATTTTTATTCTTGGGTCATACCTATTTGCCACTCCGCCACCTATCGTTGGCTGGCTATATTGAAGGACAGTATCCCCATTAATGATATGTGTTATCAATGAATCACCATGTACGATCAATTCTGCTTTGACCCATTGATCTCCATCATATGTTTTAGAGGTTGATTCTAGACAATGTGATTCCAATTTTTTTCCTTTATAGACGATATCTGTTCCTGGAGAACACATATTGCCGGTTGGTCTCGGGTTTCCATCGCTTAACCCTCCTAAAAATTGCATTTCAACTGAGATTGGCCAATCCTGCTCTTTAGGCATCGTTCTTGGATCTTGTGAATGAAACATAAGTCCGCTGTTCCGTAAGGTATAGGATGGTGCACCCTTTGTAAATCTCCATAGAATCGATATTCTAGCTTAACGTGATAATCTGAATAGGGCGTTTTATAATAAAGATGTCCATATTGCTCATTAAAATCACCATAGCCATCGTAATTGACTTGTATTACACCGTCTTTTACGCGGAAGGTATTGGCAAAGTTTACATCAACATCATGATGGTGTATTTTCACAATCCAATTATCAAGATTTCTTCCGTTGAACAGACTGATCCACTCGTTCTTATTTTGATTTTTTGAATGATGCTGTGTAGCACAGGCAGCAGACAGTGCTAATAAGCCGATCGGCAATATATATTTGATTTTCATCATTATAAAGGCATAAAACCATTTTCAACTGTTTGCTCGTCTATACCCATGTAGGAATAATGCCTCGGTAAAAACCAAGATATAGATGCCATAATTTGTTTAAAATCTTGCTCAGTCTGAAACATAGCTGGTGTAATATTAAAAACTAAATCCTGACTTACCAAAGTTTCATCATCATAATTTCTTGCTATCAACATAATTTTGGGTTCTTTGATCCCCATGTTTACTAAGTATTCTCTCAAATTATGGCGTAAGTCTTTTGGTAGAATTGTTTCTGAAGGTTGTCCCACTAAGATTTTTTCATCTTTATCAATGTGAGCCTCTTCCGTTTTTTTTGAAAAAATAGAATCATCAGAATAGAATTCATTATTTAAGGAATAGTTGACTAGGTCACCATATGAGAAGATCCAGTCTGGTTGCTCTTGATGCGTATTAATAGCAAGCCCCATACCTTTTTTGAGAAGGAATGATTTCAATTTATGTTTGATCACAAAAGCTTGAAAATTTTGATCTTTCGGTGCATTTTCTAATTGAAAATAAGGATATCCATCAGGACCTATGATTAGTTCTGATGCTGCCAGCTGGAAGGTTGACTCACCTATGTTGTCTAAAAATTCTGCTACCCATTTTTCATCACGTTCTTTAAACGGAATCTCCAGTAAAGAATTAATATTGATAGTTTTTGAAAGATCCCCTAGCAGATTTTCATTTGAGTTTTCACTGTCGTTAAATAAATGTACCGTACTCATATTAAATTTCGATCATTATGATAATTAGTAAAAATAGACATTTTATTAGGAATGGGATATAAGGATGTGCAACAATTTCGATTCCTTATTTTTTTTCTTCTTAGCTGTTTTGACTTGACTTGTGGAAATCATTTGTTCCCAGGTTAATATATAAGGGTGCTGGTCGTTTATTTTTATTTGTCTATTTAATGATAATTGTAATTGGATCCACTTGTTATTGTCTTGTGCGTCGCAAAAGGTATAAGCTTTACCTGTTGTCATACTTCTTCCTGTTCTCCCAATTCTATGCGTGTATAAGGAATCACTATCCGGGACTTCGTAATTTATTACTATGGGAAGGTTTTCGATATCTACTCCTCTAGCCAGTAGGTCTGTGGCAACAAGTATCTGAATTTCTTTTGATTTAAAAGCCGTTAATAGTTGCGTTCTATTTTTCTGCGCTTTATCTGCGTAAAGCCCTTCGGCGACAATTCCTTCTTTTTTTAAATCCGCTACGATACGATCTACTGCATGTGTTGTTCTGCTAAAGATCAGTATCTGTTCTTCCGGGTTTAACTCGATTAAGTACTTGATCAGATTTTTTATTGGTTCTGTCTACATAAAATACACTTTCTTCGATCGTGCATTTCTTCACTTCCTTTTCTATTTCAATTTTAATTGGATTTTTCAACGTTTTATTCACAATTTTCAAAATATCTTTAGGAAGTGTAGCTGAAAAGTAAAGGCTTTGTTTTTTATTTGGTAAATGCTTTAAAATTTGATTTACTTCTTTAATAAAACCTAGCTGTAATAACTGATCAAACTCATCTATAACCAGCGTTTTAATAGTATTACATGTAATTTTCCCTTGGTCAATAAGATCTAAGATACGGCCAGGGGTCGCTATAAGTATAGTAGGACTTTGCAATAGTCCTGCTAGCTGCATATCATAAGCCTGTCCTCCAACAAGTGTGATGGTTGTAACGGGGTAGCTTTGAATGAGCTTATTTATACGGCTTTGTGTTTGCAACGCTAATTCTCTTGTAGGATTTAATATAAGTGTCTGCTCCTGTAATGTAATTTCTTGTGTGAAATAGCGATGTAAGATGGGTATTGTAAACGCTTCGGTTTTTCCTGTTCCTGTAGGAGCAATCGCAATAAGATCTTTTTTATTTAGTATATGAGGAATCACAAGTTCTTGAACGGATGTCAGGATTGTGAATCCTGATTGCTCTAAGATGGATAAAAGACTTGAATGAATATTAAGATCTTGAAATTTCAAAGTTTTGATGTTTTATTTTACCAAAGATAAGATTTAGTGACTAATTGATAATATTCTTTAGTAGAGTAGCTATAAGCTAATTGTAAGTGCTAATTCCGTTAAGCAATTATTTATATTGTTTAAATAGCTATCTCCAATTATTTATAAATGTTAATAATGATTATTTTAGAATATTATTTTTATTAAATTTGTTGGAAACTGAAAATATAATATGTTGGAAACCACATTAGACCAAGGCAGTGATTTAAATTCGAAATTAAGTTTTGATGACTTTAGAAAGATCATTGTTGAAGATTATAGGGTTGCAGTAGAGAGCAGATATGTTAGTCTATTGGGACGTAAGGAAGTCTTAACAGGAAAAGCAAAATTTGGAATTTTTGGAGATGGGAAGGAACTGGCGCAGATTGCAGTGTCTAAAGTATTTCAAAAGGGTGATTGGCGTTCCGGATATTATAGGGACCAAACCTTGGCCTTTGCAAGTGGAATGACCTCAATTTATCATTTTTTTTCGCAATTATATGCTCATCCTGATGTTGAGTATGATCCTTCTTCTGCGGGGCGTCAAATGAATTGTCATTTTTCAGTCCGTGTTATTGATGAGGAAGGTAATTGGTTGGACCAAACGAAGCAAAAGAATACTTTCTCAGATATTTCGACTACTGGCGGGCAAATGGCTCGTATCTTAGGTCTTGGCCTAGCTTCAAAACTGTATCGTGAGAATCCGAATTTATCTTATTTAAAGTATTTTTCTAATGGGGGTAATGAGGTTGTCTTTTGTTCTGTAGGTAATGCGTCAACTTCAGAGGGAGTATTTTTCGAAGTTGTCAATGCTGTAGGTGTTAAACAGATTCCTGTTGTTATTTCGATATGGGATGACGGTTATGGAATCTCGGTTCCGAATGAGGTGCAAACGACTAAAGGGGATATCTCCGAAGTTTTGAAAGGATTTCAGAAGGAAGATGGATCTAACGGTTTTGAGATATTTAAAGTAAAAGGCTGGGATTACCCAGGACTTTGTCAGGCTTATGAGCGAGCTGCAAAATATGCTAGGGAGCACCATACGCCTTGTATTGTTCATGTTATCGAGTTGACTCAACCACAGGGGCATTCTTCTTCTGGTTCTCATGAACGTTATAAGTCGAAAGAGCGTTTAAACTGGGAGCTTGAGCATGATTGTATTGCTAAAATGCATCAATGGTTGATTGATTCGGATATTGCAACTGCTGAGCAGTTGAATTTAATTGATGAAGAAGCGAAGGATTTCGTGAGGAAGGAGCAGAGACGTGCCTGGTCTGATTATAATAAAGCTTTAGCTGTTGATGCTTCACAGGCTATTGGACTTTTAAGTCAAATTGATGACGAACTGGTCGAATTACCTTTAAAACAATTGCAATCTTTAACTGAACCTTCTTTGAAGGAGGTTTATAGTACTGTCCGCAAGATTATTCGTGAACTGAAAGGGAAGGATATTGAAGGTAAAGGTGCTTTATTGGCTTGGTATAAACTTCAACAAGGGGTAAATGAATCCCGATATAATTCGAAATTATTTACCACAGGAGTTGATGGTCCGGAAAATGTCCAAGTTATCGCCCCTCAATATTCTGATGATGCTAAATTTATTGACGGCCGGGAAGTTCTTAACTTATGCTTCGAAGAGAATTTCCGTCGAGATGAGCGCTTGTTAGCATTTGGTGAGGATGTTGGTAAAATTGGTGATGTAAATCAAGGGTTTGCTGGTCTACAAGAGAAGTTTGGAGAACATAGAGTATTTGATACTGGAATTAGAGAGAATTCTATTATAGGGAAAGGAATTGGATTGGCTATTAGGGGACTTAAGCCTATTGCTGAAATTCAATATTTAGATTATCTTCTTTATGGTATTACGGTGGCGAGTGATGACTTGGCGAGTTTGAGTTATCGTACGTTTGGGGGACAGAAAGCGCCTGTTATTATTCGTACTCGTGGTCATCGTTTAGAGGGTATCTGGCATTCGGGTTCCCCAATGTCTATGATCTTGGGGACTTTAAGGGGGCTGCATATTTGTGTTCCTCGTAATATGACTCAAGCTGCTGGAATGTATAATACTTTGTTTAGATCCGATGAGCCTGCTCTTGTGATCGAGTGTTTAAATGGTTATCGTTTAAAAGAACGTTTACCAGATAATATTGGTGACTTTACGATCCCGATTGGTTATGCTGAGTGCATTAGAGTAGGTGCTGATATTACTGTTGTTTCATATGGTTCTACTTTACGTGTGGTCGAAGAGGCTGCGATGGAACTGGATCGATTGGGCATCAGTGTTGAAATTATTGATGCTCAAACTTTACAGCCTTTTGATAAAGCTCATTTATGTGCTGAATCGTTAAAAAAGACGAATAAATTATTGGTTGTGGATGAGGATGTCCCTGGTGGTGCATCGGCATTTATAATGCAGCAAATATTAGAGGATCAAAATGGTTATTATTTATTAGATAGTCAGCCTAGAACGTTGAGTGCTAAAGCACATAGGCCTCCTTATGGCTCTGATGGTGATTATTTCACAAAACCTTCGAGCGATGATATTGTGGAAACTGTCTTTGAAATGATGAACGAAGGTAATCCGGATAAATATCCCTCACTATTTTAGTCAGTGAGGGATAGATACTTTTATGAGAATTGAGCGGCAGCACCAATAATTGCCGCCTCTTCTCCTAGAATTGCAGTTTTTATATTATATGCTTCTACTTGATTTTTCTTTTGACCCAATAGTATAGGTAGTGCTTTTGCAATATTTCCTCCGATTACAAAGTCTATACAATTATATTTTTTACTGAAGAAATCAAGAAAATCCAATAAATGGATGCTATATTCCTCACATAATATGCTAAAGGCAGGGTTTTGTTGATGCTCATTGATAATTTGTTTAAGTCCCGTTACTTCAATATCTGTAAGTTCCTTAAACCGTTTTATAAACCATCTGGTTACTAAAAACTCTTCAAAAATTAAATCTTTATATGGTGTGTTCCAAAGATCGGCATCGAAAGATTTTTCTCCTTTGTTCCAGACTGCTGAACCGAGACCTGTACCTAAAGTGATTCCTAAAATTCTTTCTTTTGTATTCAGATGTTGAGCAAAAACCTCTCCTTGCAAAAAAGCCGCGGCATCGTTAATGAAATGAATATTTTGTTCTGGAATTCCTATTAATGTTGCCAACGGGGTTTTGACATTCATTTTATATAGGTCATCATATTTGCTTTGTCCAGTCATCATAGACACACCATTTTCATAATCGAAAGGGCCAGGCATTGCTATTCCAATGTGTTTTACCATAGATCCAGCAGCTTCTACGCAACTGTTAATTGTGTTTGCCCAAGTAAGGAAAATCGATTTAGCATTTTCTTGCGAAAAAACGTGGTTTCTCACCACGTTATTCGGAATAATTTTCCAATCTAATTTATTTACTATAGCGGCGCTAATATGTGTGCCGCCGATATCCACTCCTAAAATGAATTCACTTTTATCTGACATTTTTGTAACTAGATTGTTTTAATAAATGATCAGCAATAACTAATGCAGCCATTGCCTCAACAATAATAACAGCTCGGGAAACTACACAAGGATCATGTCTTCCTTTTCCTTGAACTGTAGCTTCATTACCATTTGAATCAATTGTCTGTTGATCTCTCATAATAGTAGCAACAGGCTTGAAAGCTGTTTTAAATGTGATGTCCATACCATTTGAAATACCACCTTGTATTCCTCCAGAGAAATTGGTATGGGTTTTAGTACGATGGATATCATGTTCTTCAGATACAAAAAGATCGTTATGCTGTGAACCTAGTAATTCAGAGCCAGCAAATCCTGATCCATATTCGAAACCGTGTACGGCATTGATGCTCATCATTGCCTTAGCTAGATCCGCATGTAATTTGTCAAAAACAGGTTCACCCAATCCGACTGGTACATTTCTAATAATAGTTGAAATGCGTCCTCCTACAGTATCACCTGATTTACGAACAGCATCAATGAATTCAATCATTTCATTCGCTGTAGCAGGATCAGCACATCGTGCAATATTAGATTCTCTCAAATCTAACAATGCTTCTAAATCTTTTGTATCTAAATTTGGAGATTCAATTTTGCCAACACCTGATACGTGCGCAAATATTTCTATTCCATGTTGTTTTAAAAAGGATTTGGCAATTGCTCCTGCGGCAACTCTAGCTGCAGTTTCTCTAGCCGATGAGCGACCTCCACCTCGATAATCACGATGACCATATTTCATATGATATGTATAGTCTGCGTGTGATGGTCTAAAGATATCTTTTATATGTGAGTAATCTTTCGATCTTTGATCTTCGTTTGGGATAAGTATGGCAATAGGTGTTCCTGTAGACTTGCCCTCAAATACGCCAGAAAGAATTTGTGCTGTATCACTTTCTTTGCGTTGTGTGGTTATTTTTGATTGACCGGGCTTACGTTTATCAAGTTCTGATTGGATAAAGTCCTCATCAATAGCTATATTTGGAGGACAGCCATCTAAAATAACACCAATCGCTTTTCCGTGAGATTCCCCAAAAGTGCTAATTCTAAATAAATCGCCAAATGAATTTCCTGCCATGATTTAATATAATTTCTATAAATATAGGTAAAACCGCAATAATAGGAGCATTATTGCGGTATTTTTTGCTAAGTAATAATAAATTTGTGCTCAGCTAAATGTTTCCAGAAGTCTGGATAAGATTTTTCGACAACCTGTGGTTCCTCAATATTAATACTTTTGAATATTAATGCAAGTGGGGCAAATGCCATTGCCATTCTATGATCTTCATATGTGGCGAAAGAAACAGCTGTTGGTTCGAAGACTTCATCAGTTTTGATATGATAAGTGGTTCCATCTTCGATCAATTTTGCTCCGAATTTAGCAATTTCTGTTTTTAAAGCTAAAATTCGATCTGTTTCTTTAATTTTCAATGTTTCTAAACCTGTAAGTGATATATCGCGTCTTAATGCAGCCGCTATAACTACTACTGTCTGTGCTAAATCTGGGCATTCTTTCATGTCAAAAAATGTTTTCCCAGAAGGCTCACTTATTTTTGTAAGGTGTAAACCATCTTGTTCAAAAGCTGAGGCAACACCAAAGTGGCTCATAATTTCAACAATTGCTATATCACCTTGTAGACTACTTTTTTTCAATCCGGGAAGTATGATCGATCCTGAATTAGAAAGTGCTACTATGGCATACCAATAAGACGCCGCGCTCCAATCAGGTTCGACATAAATCGTTGCTTCCTTTGTTTCTTGATTTGGAATATGAATGGTATTATGCAACCATTCGTATTGAATACCAACTTCTTTCAACATATTCAACGTCATGGTGACATAAGGTCGTGAAGTAAGTTCGCCTTCAATTTCAAGTGTTAAACCTTTTTTTAAGGATGCCGCAATGAGCAATAGAGCTGAAATATATTGACTGCTAATATTTCCCTTAATTGAAATTTTATCCTTACTCTGAATCATGCCACCTTCTATATGAAGAGGTGGGAAGCCAGATTTTGCTTCGTAATGAATATCAGCTCCGATAGTCTTGAGCGCGTCAACTAAAATACCGATAGGTCTTTGTTGCATACGTTCTGAACCGGTTAGAATGAAATTTCCTTTAATCAGATTAAGATAGGCTGTTAAAAAACGCATTGCGGTCCCTGCGGTCCAATATCAATTTTGGTTAGTTCAGATTGCGTATTGGTAGCTAGCAGAAGAGCCTTCTTTAGTGTAACTGTATCAAAAGCTTGCGAAAGATTTTCTATTTGTACTTTCTCTTTTCCCAATGCTTGAATAATAAGGGCACGGTTGCTTTCTGATTTTGAACCAGTAAGTTGAACCGTACCATTAATACTTTTAGATGGGTGAGTAAGTGTAATCACCTGTTGACTCATTATGCCTCCGCAGTAGGTTGAGTATTCATGATTGCATTCTGTTTACGAATTGATTCATTATGAATTAATTCTAAGAATTTAACTGCAAAATCATTGCTCAAAGTTAATGCTTCAGCGAGCTGCGTGCGTTTTTGAACGATTTCGTCCCAACGGTTAACTTGTAAGATTGTGACACTATTATCACGCTTGTATTCGCCAATTTTTTCAGCAATTTTCATACGTTCACCAATTTTTTGAATAATTAGATCATCTAATTTATCGATGCTTGTACGTAATTCTGCTAATTTATCTTCAAAAGCTTGATTATCTGAGTCTGCTTTACGTAAGTTTAAGTGATCAATTAAATCAGCCAAAGCCGCTGGAGTAACTTGTTGTTTTGCATCAGTCCAAGCAACTGAAGGGTCAATATGTGATTCAATGATCAATCCTTGTAAATCCATATCCATTGCTTTTTGAGAAATGTACGGCAACAATTCACGGTTACCACAGATATGGCTTGGATCGTTGATAATTGGCAAATCAGGACATAATGATTTTAATTGAATCGCAAGATCCCACATTGGTTCGTTACGGAAAGCTGATTTTTCGTAAGAAGAGAAACCTCTATGAATAGCTCCTAATCTTTTGATTCCCGCACGGTTAATACGCTCTAAAGCACCAAACCATAATGATAAATCAGGGTTTACCGGGTTTTTAACGAATACAGGGATATCTACTCCAACTAATGCATCAGCAATTTCTTGCACAGTAAATGGGTTTGCAGTAGAGCGCGCTCCAATCCATAACACATCTACGCCAGCAGCTAATGCTTCTTCAACATGCTTCGCTGTTGCAACCTCTGTCGCTGTCAATAATCCTGTCTCTGCTTTTGCTCTTTTCAACCATTCTAAACCAATAGAACCAATACCTTCAAATTCTCCTGGACGAGTACGTGGTTTCCATATACCTGCACGTAAGATGTTTACTTTACCAGTATTTGCTAATAAATGCGCTGTTGAAACCAATTGATCTTCTGTTTCAGCACTACAAGGTCCTGCTATAATTAAAGGCTTGTCTCCTGTATCTAACCAAGATTTTAAAGGGACGATATCTAATGTGTTTTTCATTATTATGTAATTTTATTTTTTTAGTGGTTATGAAGTTATCATGATCATTTTTCGTTACTTTTCGAGCGCTTTAGGCCATGATGATTTCAATATCTATTGTGAGTTTTATTTTTTACTTTTTATTTATTAGAACTTATATGCGGTCATTTTTTACATATTCACCCATAATATTAAAATTGATGCTGTGTTTTAATACTTTACGAATAGCAGCGTCATAATCTGATTGCTTTTTCCATTCCACATCAACGAAAAAATCATATTCATTTCTTTTTCCTATGACAGGCATAGATTGGATTTTACTTAGGTTAATATTTTGATCAGCAAAGCATTGTAAAATCGAAGCTAAAGAACCTACCGAGTTTCCTGTTTGAAAGGATAAAGAAGCTTTATTTGCACTTGCTTGTTCTTCGACATCATTGGATAACACTAAGAATCTCGTACTATTTTTTTGTTAGTTTCAATCTTTGCTTCTAATATATTGAGACCATACGTTTTTGCAGCAAGTGTACCTGCAATAGCAGCAGTGTCAGTTAATTTTTGATTTGCCACTTTTGCTGCTGAAGCCGCTGTATCTGAACTTTCTGATATTTTAACATCTGGTAATTCCTGCAAGAACTCTTCGCATTGGCGAATGGCCATTTGATGCGATTCTATGAATTTTATATCAGCAAGTTTAACTCCTGGTAAAGCCAATAAATTTTGATGAATGCTTAAGGCAATTTCACCTACAATGTTGAATTTATAATCTCTCAAAAGATTATAATTGGGTAAGATACTTCCCGCAATTGAGTTTTCAATAGCCATTACAACATAATCAACTTTTTTCTGCTTTAATAATTCGCAGGTTTTTTTAAAAGTATCGCATTCTATCGTTTCGATGTCTTCACCGAAGTACTTAAATGATGCTTCTTCATGAAAGGAAGCTTTTACTCCCTGTATTGCAATTTTTAAACCCATTGTTTGTTTTATATGTTCTTAGAAAAAGCAAAAGTTCCGATTGTTGATCGGAACTTTTGCTTTTTAATATCTTGTGATAATTACAAATTCGTCCCTGCTCTTATTGTCTAAAATAAAAGTAATTGAAAAAATATGTAGTCGTCGTTTTCATTATTTGTTCGTTTCGATATTTCAAATATACAGATGTTTTTTATAAATGCAAGATAAAAATTAAATATTTTTTTAGCCGTAATTTTATGTGTTTTTTAATGAAGAAAATAGCTATTTTTTAGCTGTTTTTTATGTAATTTTTTATGTACTTTTTGTATTCGATATCCTTGTTTATTTTGTTTAAATACATATAAATTATAATATAGATTATTTTTTTATGAAAAAAATCAGTTTATTTTGTCTATTTTTTAAGTTTATTTTTGTGTTTTTTTTAAGTTTATTTATGTTATATTTTTGTTTTAAAAACACTATTTTATGTCATTAATTTGGTTGTTTATTTGTGTTTTTGTTTAGAATATATCGAAAATTAAGCTGAAAATTTTCAACATTTAGTCTCCGCAATGAGTTGATTAGGTATATCAAGGTGTGTTGCTTGCCATACGATCACTATTTAAGTTATGCATAAATAGAAGTCTATGTTATCGGAGATATTTCTCATATGACGGAACATAAAAACTACATCAATGACTAAGGCTGGATAGTGAGTAAGCTGTATCGCTGGAAAATTGCTAGCTAATTTTGATACCATTCACTAATTCCTATCTGAAGATAGCAACTGGCTTTTATCAGTTTTAGGTCTTCTAAATGTGAAATACGGGGAATATTTCGTAAAATTGAAGGAGAAGGCCTTAATAGCTTTAAACGGTTTTCGAAATTATTTAAGTTTATGATTTTTGTTTTATTAAGTGTTCTATGTAGTGTTACGGTCGCAGTGCTATTAAAGTATGCAAAACTACAGCAGGTAAGCACCAAACAAATTATTGTCTGGAATTATCCTGTAGCAGCAGTACTAACTTATTTTGTTTTAGAGCCAGACCTCGGAGATATACAGATTGGACAAATGCCTTGGGAATTGTATATTCCTTTGGCAATTTTACTTCCAACACTTTTTATTTTTATTGCATTGACAATTCAATACACAGGTTTGGTTAAAACGGAGATTGCACAAAGATTGTCTCTGTTTATTCCTTTAATGGCATCCTTTGTACTTTTTTCGGAAGTCATTACCTGGAATAAAGGAATTGGTATTCTAGTCGGTTTAGTTGCTATCATTTGTTCCATTGGTTGGCAAAAGGGGAATGTTAAAAATAACAATAAGATTGGTAGCCTGCTGTATCCTTTAATTGTTTTTATTGGAATGGGTGTTATTGACATTCTTTTTAAACAAATAGCGCTTCATCAATCTGTTCCTTATATTACAGCTATGTTTGTTGTTTTTTTATTGGCCATAGCTGTGGCGTTTCTATTTATGATTTATTTCTTAGCAATTGAAAAGCAGTCATTTTCTTTTAAATCTTTCGGATTTGGCATTGTATTGGGCTTTTTCAATTTTGGGAATATATTGTTTTATATGAAAGCTCATCGAGCAATTCCAGATAATCCTTCTATTGTTTTCACAGGGATGAATATTGGTGTAATTTCAATAGGGGCTCTGGTCGGTGTTTTATTATTTAAAGAAAAATTAAGTGCTATCAATAAATTAGGGCTAGCACTTTCTATTATATCAGTTTTAATTATAACATATTTGTGAGTTTATTTGAAGATACTTATCGTACAATTGAAAAAAGTGCAGAGGGAATATTTCGTGATAAAGGAAGTAAATTTATTTCCTATGCCTACCCATTCACTACGGAAGATCAGTTGAAGGAAATCATAGCAGATCTAAAAACCCTACATCCTAAAGCGAGACACCATTGCTGGGCATATCGAATTGGTCCGGATCGAACAGTATATCGGCTGAATGATGATGGAGAGCCTTCGGGGACGGCCGGTCGGCCTATTTTAAATGTATTACTATCACAAGATGTAACAAATATTATTGTGGTTGTAGTTCGTTATTTTGGAGGAACTTTATTAGGCGTCCCAGGTCTGATTAATGCTTATAAAACGGCGACTCAAGAGGTTTTATCTGCCGTAGAGATTGTAGAGAAAACTGTCAATGATATCTATAAAATTGAATTTGATTACTTAGCTATGAACGACGTGATGCGCGTGGTTAAAGAAGAGAATATAACTGTCAGTAAACAAGTTTTTGATAATACATGCTATATGGAAATTGAAGTACGAAAAATGCAGGTCAATTCGGTCATTACACGTTTTGATAAAATTGATAATTGTAAACTTTCTTATTTGCGGACAATATGATAAATGATTCAGAATTAATATTGAATAAAGATGGGAGTATTTATCATCTGAATTTAATGCCAGAAGATATTGCAGATACCATTATCACAGTAGGGGATCCTGACCGTGTAGTAAAGGTATCTCAGTATTTTGACCGTATTGAACTTCAGAAGGGAAAAAGGGAGTTTATTACACACACAGGATATATTGGTAATAAACGTATTTCTGTTATATCAACAGGCATTGGAACGGATAATATTGATATTGTCTTTAATGAATTGGATGCGCTCGTGAATATTGATTTTGAATCAAAAGCATTAAAGTCAAAGCTAACAAGTTTAAATATCATTCGAATCGGAACTTCTGGTGCTGTTCAATCGGATATTGAAATGGGAACGATTTTGGCTTCTTCATTTGGAGTAGGCTTTGATGCCTGATGCAATATTATGTAAAACCCTATTCAGCTTATGAGAAAACTTTGGAAAGAGCAGTATGGGATGCTTTTCCGAATTTATATCTAAAGCCTTATGTTGCGGAGGCCAGTAAAAATTTATTAGCACAATATGCTTACGATTTGCCAAAAGGAGTGACGATGACTGCCCCTGGTTTTTATGCACCTCAAGGTAGGAATGTGCGTTCTGAAAATACGTTTCCTAATTTGATCCAATTGGCGAATAGCTTCAAATCAGATGGTTTAAGAATAACAAATTTAGAAATGGAGACTGCTGGAATATATGCTTTATCCCGTATGTTTGGTCATCAAGCGCTATCTATTAATGCTATTTTAGCCAGCCGTGTAGCGGGACATTTTAGTTCAGAGCCAGATAAAGTCGTAGATCGTGCTATAAAAATGATTTTAGAACGTTTTTAAAAAATAGAAAAGGAGTTGTATTAAACAACTCCTTTTCTATTTGAATCAAATTTTAGCATGATGAAGAGTAAAATGGTGAAACTCCATAACGAAGATCCTCCATAACTTATGAATGGTAATGGAATACCAATGACAGGTACAATTCCTATTGTCATTCCTATATTAATAAAGAAGTGAAAAAATAGGATGGAAGCCACTCCATAAGCATAAATTCTTGCAAAAGCAGATCGCTGTCGTTCTGCTATATGAATGATGCGGAGCAATAATGTTAAGTATATCGCTATTAAAAATGTAGAGCCGACAAATCCCCATTCTTCACCCACTGTACAGAAAATAAAATCTGTACTTTGCTCGGGAACAAAATTGTATTTGGTCTGTGTACCTTGAAGATAGCCTTTACCCCAAAATTGTCCAGAACCAATTGCTATCTTAGATTGATTTAAATTGTAACCCTGTCCTCGTGGATCGTCCATTTTCCCAAGGATGATATCAATACGATTTCTTTGATGAGATTGTAAAACATGATTGTAGACAAGATCCACACATAATATGAATACAGACGAAGCGGCAAAAAGAATTCCTATATTAATTAAATTTTTCCGCTTTTTTCTAAACGTCCACATGAAAAAGCCCGCAATTAAAGCGAGTATGCCAATTAATATCCATGCATTTACGAGTAGTGCCATAACAAATAAGACAATACAGAGTCCTCCGAAAATAAGTAAGCTGTTATTGACATATCCTTCTCGATAGAATACAAAGATGAGGGAAAAGAAAGCTAGAGCAGAACCGGTGTCAGGCTGAAGCATTACGAGGAATACGGGGAATAATACTATACCAGCACCGATGGCTAAAGTATGCATATTTGGGTTTTTGTTGCTTTGAGAGCTGAGGTAGTTGGCCAAGAGGAGACAGGTTGCCAGTTTTCCAAATTCAGATGGTTGAAGCCTGAAACTTCCAATAGGAATCCATGCCTGATTTCCACCAACATTTCGACCAATAACCAAGACCGCTATTAATAATAGCACAACTACAGCATAGATAACGGGAGATGCGGAACTGAAAAACTTAGCGTCTATAATTAAGATAGTAATACCTATAATTAATGCAGAAGCAATGTACATGGACTGTTTACCATAATTTGTTGCCATATTAAATAATCCAGGATTTTCTGGATCATAGACAGCTGCATGTATATTAAACCAACCGATCAAACATAAAGCCAACCATAAAGAAATGGTTAACCAGTCTATCTTTCCGAAAAAACTATTTTTTTGGTTATTCATGATTTCTCCTTACAGCACTATGGTGGACAATTGTTTCCTTTGGCATTACTACAGCAATACGGTTAACGTTTTTTGTTGTATCTTTTTTAGATTTAGTTGAATCCGTTGTTTTCTTCAAATCTGCTTTCTTTGGGTCTGCTTTTGGAGCAGGCATAAAATTAGCATTGTAAATACGATCTTGAATATGCTTCGGCATTGTGATTGTATCCTTGATATATTTTTCAACCATCATACTGGCAATGGGACCAGCCCATACACCACCATAACCGGCATTTTCAACAAAAACGGCAATGGCAATTTTAGGATTATCCCTAGGAGCGAATGCAAAGAATACAGCATGATCTTTACCATGTGGGTTTTGTGCTGTTCCTGTTTTTCCACACATTTCAATACCAGCAATTCTATTTGCGAAGGCTGTTCCTTCGCCCATATTTACTGCTCTGCTTAATCCTTCTATTACCGGAGTATAATATTTAGCGTCTACCCCTGCTGATATTTTTTCGGTAAACTCTTTCTTCACAATCTTTTTATCTCCGATACCTTTAATAAGGTGAGGACGGTAATAAAAACCTCTATTTGCTACAATGGCCATAATATTTGCCATCTGCAGTGGAGTAACGCCCATTTCTCCCTGGCCAATGGATAATGAAATATTAAAAGATGAACGCCATTTGTCGTTTCTGTAACTTTTAGTGAAATGTTCTGATTTATATAATAAGCCTGCATTTTCACCAGGCAAATCAATTCCTAATCGATGACCAATACCAAATTTGGAAATTGCATCGTACCATAGATCGTACGCTTTCGGTCCTGATAGGCCTCTTGAATCAATCATTTTGGCATAAGTATACCCATAATAGGTATTACAAGAGACTTGAATGGATCTGATCAAAGATGTTGCTCCATGGTAATGGGTACATCGCATAAAACCTCTTCCGCCACCATAGCTATAACCATGTGGACAAAAGAAAGAGGTGTTCTCATCAATAACGCCAGCTTGTTGAGCAGTTAAGGCTGCAACTACCTTAAATACAGAGCCAGGGGGATAAGATGCTTGAATTGGACGATTAAATAAGGGTTTGGTCTCATCATTTAATAATTTCATATAATTATTACCTGTTTCACGACCGACCATGTCATTTGGATTATAACTGGGGCTACTTACATAAGCAAGCACTTCTCCTGTGGAAGGTTCAATGGCAACAATAGATCCCAGTTTGTTTTTCATCAGTTTTTCACCCAAGATCTGAAGTTCTTTGTCTAAAGAAGATACTAGACCTTCCCCAGAAACAGCCAAGGTATCATAGCGTCCTTCCATAAATACACCTTTAGGTCTATTTAGGGCATCGACCATGAGGTTTTTAACCCCTCTTTTTCCTCTTAATAGATCTTCATAAGAGCGCTCAACACCACTTCGTCCGATATAATCTCCTGGACGATAAAAGCCGTTCGACTTCTCCACATCTTTTTCTGTAACTTCATTTACATAGCCCAGAAACTGTGCTGCGATACTATCCGGATAATTTCGTACAGTTCTATTTTGAACATAGAAACCTCTGAATCGATACAAATACTCTTGTAAATGGGCATACGTTCGAGATGATAGTTGTTTTTCAAAGATGGAGGCACGGTAAGGGGAATGTGCACGGGCTTTATCCATGCGTTTAATGAAACCTTCTTTGTCAATTTCAATCAATTGACATAATAGAGCCGTATCGATATCTTTTGCTTCTCTTGGCGTAACCATGAGGTCATATACAGGTTCATTTTGTACTAATACCTGACCTGTACGATCTAAAATAACACCACGTGCGGGATATACAATAACTTTCCGCATGACATTGCTGTTTGCAGAATGTATATAGGAGTCATCTATAATCTGAAGATAAAATAGTCTTGCTATTATTAATAACGCAATACTAATAATAATGCCTTGAATGACAAATTTACGTGCAAAAAAACTATTCATAAATTCTTTTATCCTCTTTTTAAGCGATGGAATTACTAAATTCTACTCTTTCTTTTATAGAAAAGAAAACTAAAAATGAGTAGGATAACCATTGTAAAGATACAACTTAAACCAATAGTCGCTAATGTGTACTGAAACTGTTTGAAACTGAATGTTTCTAATGTGACAAGAACAAAGTGATGAATCAATGTTCCGAAAAAGTATATGAAAAGAACCATTTAAAATTCATTTCACCTAAAATTGGAGTAATGAATGTATCCATATCATTTTCAATTGTAATTTTCATAAAAAATACACGATAGGCGGCTAATGCAACACACGCAGCGGCATTGACTCCAAGTGTATCATAAAATACATCTACCGAAAGTCCGGTTAAAAATCCAACTGTAAATAATACAAAGTTCGGCATTCCGGTAGGAAGCAAAAAGATAAATAGAATGTATGGAAAAGGACTTGCTAGATTGTAATAGCCGATATTTTTAAACAAGAATACCTGCATGGCAATAAGTACCAAAAACCGAATGATATTAAAGAGTAATATTCTAGCCATTATCCTGATTCGTTTCTTCTAATTGTTTTAATTCTTTTGCCAATAAGTCTTTCACAACATATACGTGGTGGAGGTTTGAAAAATTAGTACTCAAGAGAATTCTTAAATCTAAAAAAGAGTCTCCGGAAGATATTCCCGTTTCCACAACTGCGCCTACCAGTATACCTTTTGGAAAGTGGCCAGAGTAGCCTGAAGTGAATACTTTTTCCGCAGTCTTAACTTTTACGTGATTCGGGATTTCTTTGACCATTGCAAAACGGTAGTCTACGTTGCTGCCCCAAACTAAAGAACCAAATACATCAGTATTAGCTAATGTTACTGATATTTTTGTGTCGGGATGAAGTAGAGACTGAACTGTCGAAAAGTGCGGTGTTACGTTGAGCACAATACCGACCACACCATTTGGAGCAATTACGCCCATTCCTTTTTCAATACCAGCTAAAGAACCTTTATTTAGGGTGAGATAATTACTTTTTTGGTGAATGCTATTATTTGTAACGCTTGCAATAATAAACTCATAACGTCCAAATTCACTACTATCAATAACCGGTCTTTTAGCCATGGCGACTGTATCGGTCGTCAAATAGTTTTCTAACTGCGTTCTCAAACTTGCATTTTCTTTTACAAGTTGATCATTTGTTTCTGTTAGTGACAGGTAGCTTTTCCATGAATTCACTTTTTGGTAAATATTGCCAATTATCGTGTTGGAAGAGTTTAATGCACTAGCACGCTGAAAGGTATTGTTAGTAACAACCAGAAACATAGAAAATCCAAAAAAAGGATAAACCAAAAGAAAGCGTTATAACGTCTAAGGAATAACCAAAGGTTTCTCATTGTTTAATAATTATTACTTTGCTATTTAATAAAGAAGCGATATAGTGAAAAATCAACTATATCGCATATAAAATTTTAAGTTGTGGCAATTATGATTGCATTAAGAACTTAAATCTGCCAATATTCTTTAATGCTATGCCTGTACCGCGCACTACTGCACGAAGAGGATCTTCTGCAATGTGTACCGGTAATTTAGTTTTAGCTTGAATTCTGCGATCTAATCCTCTAAGTAGAGCACCACCACCTGTTAAGTAGATACCAGTTTGGTAAATATCAGCAGACAACTCTGGAGGCGTAATTTCTAAAGCTTTCAATATTGCTTCTTCAATTTTAGAAATCGATTTATCTAAACAATGTGCAATTTCTGTATATGAAACGGTGATCTGTTTTGGGATACCTGTCATGAGGTCACGGCCTTGAACGGCGAAATCCTCAGGTGGATCCTGTAATTCTGGAAGAGCTGCACCAACTTCAATCTTAATTTTCTCAGCTGTACGCTCACCGATCATGATGTTGTGCTGTCTACGGATATACTGTACAATATCGGAGTCGAAGTTATCACCTGCAACACGGATTGATTGGTCGCAAACAATACCCGAAAGTGCAATTACTGCAATCTCTGTTGTTCCACCACCGATATCAATAATCATGTTACCCATTGGTTCTTCGACATCAATTCCGATACCTACTGCGGCAGCCATTGGCTCATGAATTAAATACACTTCTTTTGCTCCTGCAATTTCTGCAGAATCGCGTACGGCACGCTTCTCTACTTCAGTGATTCCTGAAGGGATACAAACCACCATTCTTAAAGAAGGGAAAAACCAACTTTTACCATTATTTACTAATTTTACCATACCACGAATCAAATGTTCTGCGGCAGTAAAATCTGCAATAACTCCATCACGGAGAGGACGTACTGTTTTTATATTATCGTGTGTCTTACCTTCCATTTGCATTGCCTGACGTCCGATTGCAATTACTTTGTTTGTCGTACGATCAAAGGCTACAATAGAAGGTTCATCAACTACTACTTTGTCATTATAGATAATTAAGGTATTTGCGGTACCTAAATCGATGGCAACTTCTTGTGTAAACCAGTTAAATAAACCCATTTGCTGTATTTTAAGCTACTTTTTATGAATATGCAAACCTACTAAAAATTATTAGTTTTTGTAGGTAAGTCTTGATTTTTTTTATTGATAATTTAGAACTCTTTTGCGGAGCTTTAAGGATGATAACAAGTAAACGTTAATTAAAGCATTTTCTTATGTTTTTACTGCAGAAATTAATTTTTCTGTATGTCAATGTAGTAATTAAAAGTGTCAATCTTTATATTTTCTTTGGTTAGATTGTGAATATTTAATGTTTGGTCGTTGTTCGTGATATTAATTGCTTTTAAATTATTATCTGCGGTACCAATATAGACCGGCATTTCAAAATTTTCGACTGTATTTTTCCACTTCGCTTGAACTTTTCCATCTTTTGTCTCTGAAATACATAACACAGGAATCAAAGTTGTCTTCACATATTGCTCAAATATGGAGTTGAAGTTTAAACCAGATTCTTGATTGATGAAATTGACAATGTCATCATAATCAACCTGCTGATGGTAAAACTTAGCGTTTAATCCTCTCAAAATAGATCGCCATTTATCATCGTCTGCTATAATTGTTCTAATCATGTTATGCAGTACACCACCTTTATTATACATGTCTCCGGACCCTTCATTATTAACATGATATTGTCCTTGAATCGGTGTTTTGTTTTGAATCGCTCTTCGATTGCCATGTATGTATTCTTGCCCAGCTTTTTTACCAAAATAGTAATCGATATAAAGTGCTTCTGAATAATTGGTGAAACTTTCATGAATCCACATGTCGGCAATATCCGATGCTGTGATATTATTTCCAAACCATTCATGTCCGGCTTCATGTATGATGATAAAGTCCCACTTAATCCCCATCCTGTTCCAGAACCATCTCTTCCCAGATAGCCATTTAAAAAACGATTGCCATACGCAATACCACTTTGATGTTCCATCCCTAAATGAGATGTTTCAATTAGTTTGAAACTGTCTTCATAAAAAGGGTAGGGGCCAAACCAATATTCAAATGCTTTTAGCATCGGTTTTACATTTGCCTCGAAATGCGGTTTTGCCCGCTCTATATTTTCACGTAGTACGTAGTAGTCAATATCTAGCTTTCCTTTTTCACCATTAAAGCTATCTTGAAAATGTACGTAATCACCAATATTGATTGCAATGTTATAATTGTTAATGGGATTGGAAACAAACCAGTTGAATTTAGTTTTCTTCTTACCAATGTTTTCTACATTACGGAGACGACCATTAGAAACATTCATAAGTTCTTTAGGCACTGTTACAGAGATTAAGACGCTATCGGGTTCGTCTGACTGATGATCTTTATTGGGCCACCATAAGCTTGCTCCAATACCCTGATTTGCACTCGCTACCCAAGGTTTGTTATTGCTGTCTTTTTTCCAATCAAATCCGCCATCCCAGGGAGCTCTGTTGGCTTGATGTGGTGTACCTGAAAAATACACTAAAATAGAATCCAGTGTGTTTGCTTTAATCTGTGTTGGAAATCTATAAAACCGCATTAATTCTCTTGTATACTTTAGCTGTTTACCCCTGTAAAGAATTTTATCAATTGCCATATTATCAAAAAGATCAATCTGGATGCGATTGAAATCTTGAATAGTTTTAAATTTAATGAGATTGCTTCCTGCAATGCTACGTTTTGGAATATTAATATCAACATCTAAGTGATAATAGGTGACATCGTAACAGGTTCTTAAGGGAGTCAGTTGACCTCTTAAAGAATCTTTGCGGGAAAATTCATTTTTGTCTGATAATAATTGCCCATTTACAAGGAAGGGAGATAATAAAAGAAATAGAATTAAATAGGATAGATTTTTCAACGCTTATAATTTTAATATAAGTGTTAAATATAAGATAATTTGCCTATTTAAAAAATGGGATCTTTGCTAAGAAATTGATCTATTAGCTTTTTTTATTAAAAAAGCTTTCAATTTCTGTTAGTGAAAAGCTATTAAGGCAATTTTTAGCACTTAATCCTCCTTTTCTTGCGACAAATATCCCGTAATGCATATCAAGTAAGCCTTCCGTGCGGTGAGCATCTGGATTAATTGATAAAAGCACGCCCTTTTCTAAGGCATAACGATGCCATCTCCAATCTAAATCAAGCCTTAACGGGTTGGCATTAATTTCAATCACAACGTTGTTAGCCGCACAAGTATCAATTATTTTTTTATAATCCAGTGGATAACCGGATCTACTTAATAAGAGGCGGCCTGTTGGATGTCCTAATATCGTCGTGTATGGATTTTCTATTGCTTTTAACAGTCTAGCAGTTGCTTTCTCTTCATCCATTTTTAAATTAGAATGAACGGATGCAACTACAAAATCAAAACCTGCAAGAATTTCATCTGGATAATCTAACGAACCATCGGATAAAATATCAGACTCAATACCTTTGAATATTTTAAAGGGAGCAAGTTGTTGATTAAGCTGATCGATTTCTTCCCACTGTTTTTGCACCCGCTCAATAGGGAGGCCATTGGCATATACAGCAGTTTTGGAGTGATCACAAATTCCGAAATAACTTAGTCCTAATTCTTCCTTTGTATATCTTGCCATTTCAGCTAAGGTATGCACACCGTCACTATAAGTCGAGTGATTATGTAAAGTTCCTTTAAGATCATCAAAATTGATCAATTTGGGTAATTGATGATTTTTCGCCAAAAATACTTCATCCAGCCCTTCTCGAAGTTCAGGTTCAATATAGTCTAAGCCTTGTTTAGCATAGATTTCTTCTTCAGAACCTAAAGCTGTAACCAAAGTTAGATCGAGTAATTCTAAGTGGTTTTTAGAACCGGTGGTTAATATTAAGTTTTGGTAAAATTCTGCTGTTGCTGATAGATATATATGAAAGGAAAATCCTAATTCATCTCGAAATGAAATGTATTCAAGTTCTTCCTTTAGACTGTCAGCATAATTGGCATTTAGATAAGCTAAAGTAGTTTGTTTATCCGTATCCAATAAGATATCAACAGCGCTAAGTACTTCGCATTTTCTTCTAAAATCTCCAGTAAATGAAATCAGGGTAGGAGATAAGTTCTTTTGTAATGAAGCTAGTAAGTTGTTTGCATTGGATAATACCCTTGCATATAAAAACCAACCTTGATTGGATATGGAGAATTCGATGGATTTTTTAATATCCTCTTGTGTTTTTAGGCCAAAACCTTTTGCCTCAATGAGCCTGTTTTCGTTGCACGCATACAATAACTCACCAACACTTTCAATCTGGAGCTCAGTCCAGATAATTTGTATCTTTTTTGGACCTAAGCCTTTTATGTTAAGCATTTCCAAATTCCTTCTGGAGTAATGCTTAACATCGCGTCTAGCTCATCGAATGAGCCAGTTTCGGCTAATTTTTTCACCTTCTCTGCAGTGCTTTTCCCGATACCGGCTGACTGCTTATTTCTTCTAAAGAAGCTGTTTCCAGCAGAAAAGGTATTTTATCTAACTTAAAGGATGCACTGGCAATTGCTTTTGTTCTGAATGGGTTTTCATTATGTAATTCCATCAGTTGGCTACATAACTTGAATTTTTTAGCAATTGTCTTATTATCCATTTTAGTTATTTTCTAATACTTGATCTTGTTGTTTTACCTCTGGCGCCGGTTGATTGAATTTATAGAAAATTAATCGAACACCCGAGTTCTTTGTGAAAAATTTCACTGTCCAGTTGATAAAGGTAATTACTTTGTTTCTAAAACCAAAAATAGACATTAAGTGAACAAACATCCAAACAATCCAGCCAAAGAATCCATTAAAATGGATTTTACCCATATCGACTACAGCTTTCGCACGGCCAATTGTCGCCATTGAGCCCTTATCAAAGTAAGAGAATTTTTCATTTGAACGGTTATCCATCACATTGCTAATGTGCTTGGCAACATATTTACCTTGTTGTTGTGCTACAGGTGCCACACCAGGTAATCCACGTGGTAAATCATCTGTGATAAATGCTGAAACGTCACCAATTGCGTATACATTTTCCATATCTAACACACGACATTGATCATCTGTTTGAATGCGGTTACCGCGTTGAATATTTTCTTTTTTGAAACCTTCAGGAAATTGTCCTGCAACACCTGCGCCCCAGATAACTGTTTTTGTTTCGATTGCACTACCATCACCAAAAGAGATTGCAGTACCATCAAAGCCCGTTACAGAAACATTTAGTAATATTTTAACACCTAATGCTTTTAAATATTTTTCAGAGTCTTCAGAAGATTTTTCTGACAAGTTTGCTAATACTTTACTTTGTCCTTCGACTAAGTAAACATTCATTTCTTCCTTGCGTAATTCTGGATAATCTTTTTCCAGAATATTATTTCTGATCTCAGCAATTGCTCCAGAAAGCTCAACACCAGTTGGGCCACCGCCTACAATTACAAAGTTTAAAAATGATTTGCGATCTTCCGGATTTGCAATTTGTACAGCTTTTTCAAGATTTTGTAGCACATAGCTCCGAATGTTTAAAGCTTCTTGAATACTTTTCATTGGTAACGCATATTTTGCAATTTGCTGATTTCCAAAGAAATTTGTTGTTGCTCCAGTAGCAACCACTAAGTAATCATATTCAAAATCACCGATATTCGTTTGAACAGTCTTGTTGGACGAGTCAATATGATTAACTTCTGCAATTCTGAAACTAAAATTCTCCTGAGATTTGAACATCTTACGGATAGGGAAAGAGATCGAATCTGCAGATAATGTACCTGTAGCTACCTGATACATTAAAGGTTGGAAGGTATGAAAATTATTTCTGTCTAATAATAGTACTTCTACTTCCTTATTTTTTAACTTTTTAGCAACTTCAATTCCACCAAATCCAGCACCAATAATGACCACTTTTGGGAATTTTCTATCTGAACGATTGCTTAGCATATTATTTGAAATTTATATAAAATATTCGGAAAATTGTAATCCTTCTGCAAATATCTTAATTTTTCACTCAAAAAACTAAAATATCTTTATATATACTTGCTTTTTATTGTCATATTTATTGATAACTCACTCTTTTAATATATCTCTTGTTTTATTACTCCTTGTTAATCAGTGTTTTGTAAACGGTATTAATTGCATGGTTTATTAATACGGCTTGTCTCAAAAAATGAAAAAAGTGTGTAGAAAGTACACTTTGATAATTTATTACTGTAATGCTCCTCTTATTTTAATACTTAGGTCGTTATTTTCATTTGTTAACCGCAGCTGGCATGCTAGTCGGCTATCATCATTAGCATCGGGTAAAGTATCGAGCATATCGAGCTCTTGGTCTTGAGGTTCGGACAAGTTTTCACCTCCAGATTTGATTTCAACATGACAAGTTGCACAAAGTGCCATGCCTCCACAGGTAGCTAAGACCTCATAATCGCATGCTTTTAGCAATTCCATTAGGGATAAGTTGACATCCGTAGGGACTTCGATTGTTTGAACAGTTCCATCCCGATCTTCAATTTCTATTTCAATAATATTGTCCATAATTTAAAAAGTATTGATGCCATTAACAGTTGTATATTTGAAGCTTAGTTTTTGATCTGGATACACATATTTAAAAGCACTTTGAGCCATTAATGCCGCTTCATGATATCCACATAAAATTAACTTTAATTTACCTGGATAGGTATTGATATCTCCGATAGCGTAAATACGTTCTACATTTGTCGAATAATCAACAGTGTTAACTACGATAGCACTCTTGTCAATATTTAGACCCCAGTCCGCAATAGGTCCTAGTTTGGGAGTTAGACCAAATAGCGGTATAAAATAGTCCGCCTCCATTTTGACTTCTTCTTTTTGTTTATTGACTGCAATGACGTGCGATAAGCTATCTGAGCCATGCACATCTGCCAGGTTGTGAGATAACAAAAGATTGATAGCTCCTTTTTGAGCAAGATGATAGACCTTTTCTGCAGAATCTGGTGCTCCTCTGAAAGAGTCACTTCTATGAATTAAAGTAACTTCCTTTGCAATATCGGCTAAGTAAATCGTCCAGTCTAGAGCAGAGTCGCCACCACCCGCGATGATGATCTTCTTGTCACGATACGTTTCTGGATTTCTGACCATGTAATCAACACCTTTTCTTTCATACTTAACTAAATTAGCAAGTTCAGGTTTTCGGGGCTCAAAGCATCCTAAACCCCCTGCTATAACAACAACTTGGCAGTGTATACGTGTTCCTTCTGAACTAACGACCACATATGAACCATCTTCCTGCCTTTCTAAGCCTTCAACACGCTCGCCGAGTGTAAAAGTGGGATTGAATGGTTCGATCTGTTTCATCTGATTGTCAATCAACTCTTGAGCACGGATAGTCGGGTAGCCCGGTATATCATATATCGGCTTATGCGGATATATTTCAGACAACTGACCTCCAACTTGAGGTAAAACATCAATGAGGTGACATCTCATCTTTAACAAACCTGCTTCAAATACAGCAAATAGACCCACTGGTCCGGCTCCTATAATACATATGTCTGTTGTTATCATATCAAATGTTAATTACTTAAGTTATTATAAATTTTGTCTAGAATACGTGTGAAGGAACTAAAGTCCTCGTCTGTGAGATTTTCCCAAGCTTTCATGCGAATGCTGGAAACGATGGAGAGTAGTTTTCTACTTTCTTTCGACCTTCCTCTGTTAGGTGCAAGTGGATACTTCGCCTGTCAGAGGGATGGATCACTCGTTCTGTTAATCCTTTTTTTATTAACAGATCAACAATTCGGGTGAGGGTAGGTTGATCTTTGCAACATTTTTCAGCAAGTTCTTTTTGCAATAGATTATCATTCTCATAAAGTGTCTTCATGATGGTCCACTGATCTACGGTGATATCAAAATCATTATCTGTAAAAGAATTTTGTGCAAATTGTTTTACTTTTTTTGCTGTTCTTTCTAATATGAAAGAGTATCGATTGAATTTTTCGTCTTGCATTTAAAATATTTGTATTGCTAATATTTAGTACAACAAATATAATCATTTAATACTTAGTGCAACAAGTATTTGGTTGATTTATTGTAAAATAAAAAAGGCTTTCAGTTTTATCTGAAAGCCTTTTTTAAACGTTTTGATTTTTTACTAAGGAGTTACCGGTTCTGCCTTTTTAGGAGCTTCTTCGAAGTGTTTTCCTTTACTTAAATCATATACTGCTAGTGCAGCTAAGAATATAGATGAATAAGTACCTACAATAATACCAATTAAGATCGCGAAAGAGAAACCTCTGATAACTTCACCACCGAAAATAAATAATACTGCTAATACGAATACAATCGTCAATGATGTAATAACCGTTCTACTTAATGTCGTATTTATGGCGTGGTTGATCGTTTCACCAAAATCTTTATTTAAAGCATTTGGTTTGTTTACATCTTCACGGATACGGTCAAATACCACTACAGTATCATTCACTGAATAACCTAATACCGTTAGAATAGCGGCAATAAAATGCTGATCAATATCTAATGAGAATGGAACAATACCATCTAAAATAGAGAACAAACCTAATACAATGATGGCATCATGTACAGTTGCGATTGCCGCACCTGCTGAATATTGCCATTTACGGAAACGCACTAGGATATAAACCGCAATGATTAATAACGCAAAGATAGTTGCATAAATTGATCTTGCTTTCATATCTGTCGCGATACTAGGACCAACTTTCTGAGAAGAAAGAATCTCATATTTGTTGCTTGCATCTACCTTCGATAATCCGTCATTCAATTTAGTTAAGACTTCTTTATCTGCTTCATCAGAAGTCTCTTCTACATGGTAAGTTGTTGTTACACGTACTTGATTTGCAGCACCAAAGACTTTAACTTCAGTTGTTTTCTGGAAAGCATCATCTAAGTTTTGACGCACAGCTTCCAAATCAACTGGTTTATCATAGCGGATGGTATAAGTACGTCCACCTTGAAAATCTACACCTTGCTAAAGCCTTTAATAAAGATTGATGCAAAACAAGCGATAACAATTACAATAGAAACGATGTAAAGGCCTTTTCTTTTCTTGATGAATTGGAAATTTGCATTTTGCAATGTTTTCGCAGACCAAGGGAAAGAAACTTTAATTTTCATATCACGTTCTAACATCCACTCAAAAATAATGCGAGTAAGGAATATACCTGTGAATAATGAAGTGATAATACCCACCATTAATGTAGTAGCAAATCCTAAAATTGGACCTGTTCCGAAGAAGAATAATACCAACCCAACTAAGAATGTTGTAATCTGTGAATCTAAGATCGAAGGTAATGCGTGTTTGTAACCATCTGCAACCGCTTGACGGATTGATTTTCCACCGGCTAATTCTTCACGTATACGTTCGTAAATTAGGACGTTGGCATCCACCGCAGTACCCATCGTTAATACGATACCCGCGATACCTGGGAGTGTTAATACTGCATTCAGCGATGCCAATACCCCCATGATAAAGAATACGTTTATTAGAACAGCAATGTTTGCTACTAAACCTGCAGTGTTATAGTATGCAATCATGAATACAAGAACAAGCACAATACCGATAACTGCTGAATTCACACCAGAATCAATAGCCGATTGTCCTAAAGTAGGACCTACGATCGCTTCTTCAACGATTTTAGCGGTAGTTGGTAAGCGACCAGCTTTTAGTACGTTCGCTAAATCCTTTGTATCTTCCACTGTGAAAGAACCAGAGATAGATGAATTACCACCAGCGATTTCTTCATTAACGCCAGGTGCAGAATAGACTACATTGTCAAGAACGATAGCGATCGATTGGTGACCTTGTGCTGCTTTAGCTGTAATTTTTTTCCACTCACGAGCACCGTCGCTGTTCATCTGCATGGAAACAACGGGTTCATTTCTCTCATTAAACTCATCACGCGCATTGGTAATAACATCACCAGTTAATACTGGGCCATTATCAACCCCTGCAGGTCTGATTGCATATAAAGAAAGGATATTTGGTGTTTTAGCTTCTGGTTTTACTGACCATAACAATTTTAGATTTCCAGGGATAATAGATTTAACCTCAGGTCTGTTTAAAAAAGCATTTACTTTGGCAGTATCTTTAAGTTCTGCACTACCTACCATTGCGCCAGGCATTAAGGCCATCTGTTGATTCTCACCCATGTAAACAGCAGGTCTCAAAACATCAAATAATGGATTTTCTTGCGACAATTTAGCAGCAGCGCTATCTTTTGTGTTTTTATTAGCACCAAGGTTCGCTAATAAGTCATCAGACTTTTTAGTCGAATCTGTTGTTGCTTTATCATCTGTCGAAGCAACTTTTAAAGTTGCAGACAAAGTTTTATTGATGTTTTCCAATAAAGGATACACTTCTTGATTAGCATGAGTTTCGTAAAACTCTAATTTAGCTGATCCTTGTAATAATTTACGGACGCGTTGTTCATCGTTAACACCTGGAAGTTCGATCAAAATACGATTTGTACCTTGTTGAATCTGGATGTTAGGAGAAGCAACTCCAAATTTATCAATACGTGTACGAAGTACTTTGTATGAGTTTTGGATAGCATTATCAGCTTCTTTTTGTAAAAAAGATTCCAATTGTGCATCAGAGTCCCCCGCTTTGATTAAAGATGCATTATCTTTAGTCGCGAAATAAGTTGAAAGTGGAGTCGTACTACCTGCAGCTTTATATTCTTCAATGAATAAATTAACTAGAGATTTTTGACTTGTTTTACTTTTCGAAATAGCAGCTGTAAGTGCAGCATTGAATTTCTCATCTTTAGGATTATCTGCTAAGTTACGAATCAACTCATCGATTGAGATTTCCATCGTAACGTTCATACCCCCTTTTAGATCAAGTCCTAAAGCAAGTTCTTGTGCTTTAGCTTCTCTATAGGTGTATTTTGCAAAACCTAAATTGTAAACAACCTCGCCAGCGATAGAGTCTAGGTACGATTTTTCACGTGCCATATCTCCTTGTGCATAATTCTCAGCATCACGCTCAACTTTGCGGGTTACAAAAGTGAATGATAGGGCGTATAGACATGCTATAGATACCGCTATCACCAAAAATTTAATCAGCCCTTTACCTTGCATCGTCTGTTTTTAGTGTATTAGTTTGATATTATATGATATAATTGATAACTCATTCTTGTATGAAAATTACAATTCTCCAAGAATGCCAAAGGTATAAAAATTTTGTAAAATGAAAAGCTTTATTTGATTAAGCTTATGATAAAAAGCGATTAAATTGCAATGAATACGATATTGCTATGCAATCTAATAGAAAAAGCCTCCCGTTTGGGAGGCTTTTTCTATAAAATGTACTGTTTTATTTATCTCAACGTGTATTTGATACCGAAAGAAAAAGTAGATGCATCAAAGTCACTATTGTGGTTTAATCTCCAATCTGGTTTCCAATCTGCGTGAAAACCGATAGGTGCAGCCGGAATTTTAAATTCTAGACCTAATTGAGGACGAAGTGCTACAAGAGTAATATTGTCACCTGCGTCAACAAAAGATAACTGTGCACCAACACCTGCATACCATCCTAATCCTTTAGCACCAGAAAATGGTCTTGCATATTGGTAATCTGCTCCTACAGCAACCACATTGTCATCGAACATAATTTGTGCCTGTCCGTTGTTTGCACCTCCCATAGACTGTTTGTACTGAACACCCCATAAATCACCAGCTGTACCGTCAAATACAACACCAATTGCAGCGCGTTGTGGTGATTGTGCTTTTGCCTCCTGTGCTCCTAGAGCTAATATGGCAACAGCTGCTACCGATAGTAATACTTTTTTCATAATATGTGTTTTATATAAATTCAATTTAGACATCTTATGCAAATAACCTGCCAAAAGTTGTTACGCACGATGCCGGAATGTTGGCTGTTTGATAAGGTTGCATGATTAAGCTAATGAGAATGAGCTGTTAACTGCATGTTAGGATAATCATTTAAATGTAATTAGTGAAATTAATTTTTATATTTCGCTGAAAATACTTAATTTTGCCTGGCAAATAGAGAACCCAATACATATTTGCCATGCAATTAGATCCACAAAAATTCGTAGCAGAAGGACTTACCTACGACGACGTATTATTAATTCCAGCTTATTCTGAAGTTTTACCACGTGATGTCGATACAAGTACTTTTCTGACAAAAAAAATCAAATTAAATATTCCATTAGTATCTGCGGCTATGGACACGGTGACGGGTGCTGATTTAGCTATTGCTATCGCACAAGCCGGCGGTATTGGTATGTTGCATAAGAACATGACGATTGCAGAGCAGGCTGCTGAAGTACGTAAAGTAAAGCGTTCAGAAAGCGGTATGATTCAAGATCCTGTAACTTTATTGCAAACTGCAACAGTAGGAGATGCTTTTAAAATTATGAAAGATCATAAGATTGGCGGCATTCCTGTAATAGATGAAAAAGGCAAGTTAGTTGGTATTGTAACGAACCGTGATTTACGTTTCCAAAAAGTCATGAGTCAACCGATCTCTTCGTTAATGACGAAAGACAATCTTGTTACTGCACCAGAAGGGACAGATTTAGTACGAGCAGAAGAAATTTTACAAGATCATAAGATTGAAAAACTTCCAGTTGTTGATAATGAAGGTATATTAAAAGGTCTTATTACTTTTAAAGATATTCAAAAATACAAACATTATCCAAATGCAGCTAAAGATACGCACGGTCGTTTATTGGTTGGTGGTGCAGTTGGTGTCACTCCAGATACTTTAGATCGTGTAGAAGCTTTAGTAAAAGCTGGTGTTGATGTGATTACTATTGATACTGCGCACGGTCATTCAAAAGGTGTAATTGATAAATTGAAATTGGTGAAAGCAACATTCCCTGACTTACAGGTTATTGTTGGTAATATCGCTACAGGTGCAGCTGCAAAAGCATTAGCAGAAGCCGGTGCTGACGCTGTAAAAGTAGGTATCGGACCAGGTTCAATCTGTACAACACGTATTATTGCTGGTGTTGGAGTGCCTCAGTTGTACGCCATCTATGAAGTAGCAAAGGCATTAAAAGGCACTGGTGTTCCATTGATCGCTGATGGTGGTATAAAACAAACAGGTGATATCGCAAAAGCAATTGCAGCTGGTGCTTATACCATTATGGCCGGATCATTATTTGCAGGTGTTGAAGAAGCTCCGGGAGAAACGATCATTTACGAAGGACGTAAATTTAAATCATACCGCGGAATGGGATCTATCGAAGCGATGGAAAAAGGATCTAAAGATCGTTACTTCCAAGACGTTGAAGATGATATTAAGAAATTAGTTCCTGAGGGTATTGTTGGTCGCGTTCCATATAAAGGGACGTTAGCTGAGGTTGTATATCAATACATGGGCGGATTGAAGGCATCAATGGGCTATTGTGGAGCTGCTACAATTGAAAAGCTACAAGAAGCACAATTTGTACGTATTACAGGTGCTGGATTACGTGAATCTCATCCACATAATATTTCGATTACAAAAGAAGCTCCTAACTACAATAGTAGAGGTTAATAAAAAAAGGTCAGCGATTCAATCGCTGACCTTTTTTTTATACCTCGTCTGTTTTTTTCCTGAGATAATTATAGATTTCAATTTGTGAGCGACAAGACTCCTTGTCATTTTCAACGTACCGGTTATTGAGTTCATTGTTCAAAATACGGGCTTTTACATTATCGCGTAGCTGGATCTGCAACATATCTTTGATTTCATCCCTTATTTTCTTACTGTTAATTTTTACAGCAGCCTCTATACGGTGATCCAAGTTTCTCGTCATCCAATCTGCTGAAGAGATATAGGTCACTTCTTTTCCAGCAGCATAAAAATACATCACACGGGCATGTTCCAAAAATTCGTCAACGATGCTGATAGCATTGATTGCTTTTTTAAATTTTGTTTGATTCGTGGCGCAATAGATACCTCTTACAATGAGATCAAGCTGTACACCCGCTTCGGCGGCATCATATAATTTCTTAATCAGTATCCGATCACTGAGCGAGTTCACCTTTAAGATGATACGCGCTTTTCTTCCAGCTTTAACCTCCTCAATTTCTTTATCGATATAATGAATAATTCCATTACGCATATCTGTAGGGCAGATGAGTAGGCTATTGCAGTTTTTAATGACTTCAGCTGGATTGCTTTTTGGCTTTTTAGGAAATGAAAGACTTGTTTATATCTGCCATGACACTTCTATTGCTGGTCAATAAACAGTAATCTCCATATAGTTTTGCTGTTTTTTCATTGATGTTCCCTGTACTTACAAAACCATATTGAATGGTTTTGGCACCAACTCTTTTTTTAATGATGCAGAGTTTTGCATGTACCTTTTTATTAGGAACACCAGTTAAAACCCGAATACCCTCAAGTTCAAGTTTCTCTTTCCAAAATAGATTATTCTCTTCATCAAATCGAGCCTGTAGTTCAAGCATTACTGTTACATCTTTTCCATTTCGTGCCGCATTAATCAACGCATTGACGATTTTACTATTTGATGCGAGGCGATATGCTGTGATTTGAATAGTCTTAACATCTGGATCCATTGCCGCTTCGCGGAGCAGATCGATTACTGGACGGAAAGTGTGATAAGGAAATGATAGCAAGATATCTTTTTTGATAATGATATCGGTAATCCTTTGTGTTTTGTTCAGTTGAGGATGTGTAAATGCTGGGTTTGTAATAGGCAGGTTTGGTTGCTTAAATACATTAGGGAAGTCCATAAAATGTTTGAAATTATGGATTTTCTGCCCGGGTATGATATTATCTTTTTTCGTTAATTGTAATTTTTTGATTAAAAATTCGACTAGCCTAGGGTCCATTTCTTTATCAAAGATAAAGCGTGTTGTTTTACCTTTTCTTCTGTTTTTTATCCCTTTTGATATTTTCTCTGCTAATGTGGTATTGATATCATTATCAATATCAAATTCTGCATCTTTAGTTATTTTGAAGACATGCGCATGAAATTCGTCGAATCCAAAATAAGAAAAGATATAAGGAAGATTGAATTTAATGATGTCTTCTAGTAAAATAATATGTTTTTCCTTCGCTGAGGCGGGTAAGATTACAAAACGACCATTTAGCGTAGTTGGAATTTCGATTATGGCAAATTTTGTTTCATATTCCCATTCCTGTTTGCGCATGGAAATTCCTAAGTAAAGACTTTTATCGCGAAGATAGGGCATAGGGCGACTATCATCGAGCAATAATGGAATGACGTTAGACTCGACATCTTCTGAATAGAAATTGCGAACAAATTCTTCTTGTTTAAGGTTGAGCTGACTTGCATCTTTGATATATACATGCTGTTGCGCCATCTCTTTTTGTATAAGCGCCCAAAAATTATCAAACTTTTTTTGCTGTTTTATAACAATCGTATTGACTTCATCCAGTATAATTTGCGGGTCTTCAAAAAAGGATGTATTAGCCTCTTTGTCTTTAATATCTATTGCGCGTTTTAGCCCCGGTATGCGTACTCTAAAAAATTCGTCTAGGTTATTAGAAAATATGCCTAAGAATTTTATTTTAGAAGGAAGAGGTACTGTTTCATCAGCCGCTTCCTGTAGAACTCTGCTATTAAAACTTAACCAGCTGACATCTCTAGGAATGAATTTTCGTGCCATATTTTTTTTAATACTTCTTATTTATGCGATTAGCCTCAAATGTAAATTTACTTAATTAATGTAGTATTTTAATAGTATTAAATTATTGTTAAATATATATGTAGTAACACCTCTTTAATACTATTAAGTGATCTAGTTATCCGTTATTTTGATCTGAATACCTGTCGAATGTGATGACATTTCTGGCGCATATAGATTTTGAATAGTTGTTATTCCATTTGAAAATATACCCGCATTATTTGCTCTTAACTCATATTCAAATACGTAGCTTCCTTGTGGTAAATAATCGATAAAAAAATTCGTTGCAGCGTCTTTGGTGCTTTCATAATAACCAAAACCTTGTTTGTATTTATAGGTTGATGTTACATTTGTTGGCTCAAACCCAGATGCTCGCATATCTTTGAGGTGTACGAATGATAGATTTCTATCACTTTTTATCAAAATCCGTACTTTCACAATATCTCCAAGTTGAATAGGTGTTGTTGCTGTTATAGGGACTAGTACTTCTTTCAACTGTTCAATTTTCTTGAGATAAAGCTCTTTTTGTAAGCTAATGGTTGATGAGGCGGACCGTATCTGATCTAATTGTTCAAAATACTGGTAATACAAACCTCCTAATGCTATGCCAGGACTTGCTTTTGAGATCTCAACTTTCCCTAATGCAGGTTTAATTTCTTTTTTCATCCAACTTTCTTTCCTGTAACCAGAACCGATTTGTTTCGATATTTGTGTTTCATCTAATGGTTTACCAGCGACTTTTATGGTAAGACCTTCTGGAGCATCTAGCCAGTTTTCGCCATAGTTGATCAAGGCATCAACAGCAGCGACGGTCGCTTTAGTTGAATTCCAGTGTCGTACTTGTTTATTTTTGATCAACCAGATCTTCATATTTTCAATTGCTTTTTTATCTTGACTTACTTCGTCAAATGCTCTTATCAGTTGGGCTTGTGTCTCAATTGGTGCTTCGTACCAAGACCAGCCAGGTTGATTTTGATTCCAGTACATACCTTTTTCAACAGATTCAATAGATTTTTGTTGTAATTGTTTGATGACTAGTGCAGCAGCTTCCTTTAAGTTGTAGCGATTTAAAATAAGGGCTACTTTGGCTTGGGTGCTAATACTATATGTTAGTTTATTTTTATCTATCTCTTTTAGAAAATATGCAATAGCTGGTTCCAGTTGCGTATTTTTATCTTCAGGCGAATAACTGCTTCTTACGAAGAGATATTCGATTCCTTGATCAATATTAGGTTTCATCTTATTGTCTTGCTGAAAACGGGACCAATTATGTAAAATCTCATTGTCTAAAAATGCGAAGCCTTTCGTGATGATCGGTTTAACCATATTTGTCAAATCAAATTCAGCAATGATGCCTTTCGCATTTAATTTATTGATGCCCTCAAGTATATAGGTGGAGACCTGGAAATTCTCATTACCTCCAGGATACCATGAAAACCCTCCACCGGATGATTGCAAAGCAGCAAGTTTCGCGACGTCTGTTTTTAATGTATTTTTAAGCGTATTCTGATCAAATAGATGTGCAATGTTCTTCATTGTTTCTTCCTCATTAATTGCATCTTTTAACCAAGGTGTTTCCTGTATCATAATTGTTTTCAATTCCTCATTGATACGTAAATTTGATTGAAGTTGCTGTTTACCTTTCCATTGTTCAAATACAGGCTTTATTTTTGGGTGCTGATTGACCAGATGTGCAGAAAATGAATTTAGATAGAATTTACTGAAAATTGATTCTGATGATTCATATGGATACTCATTGACATAGGGTAGCGCAAATAAGGCATGATAGATCGGATTGCTTGTTAATTCTACTGTATAGCGGTATGGTTCGGAAGTAGACGAGCCCTGTTGTAAACTTTTCATTTCAAAAGATTTCGACTGACCTTCTCTTACAGCAATAGGTAAAGTTTCTGTGACTAACATACTGTTTTTTAGAACAGGAATAGTGGATTCTTCACCGTCAGAGAAGTTACCTCCTTTTGCCACGATACGGTATGTGATTGCTTCAATATTTTTAGGGATCGTAATTTCCCAGCTCGTATTTTCACTGCCTTTAGCAATTACCGTAATTTGTTTTATTGGAATGTTAAGAGCTAGGGGCGCCATGGTAATTGCATCAAACATTTCTAGCGAAACAGAGGTTTTTAAATCATTTGCAGACAAGTTATTGACCTTTGCTTTGATTGTTATTTGATCTGCTTCTCTAAAGAAACGTGGCATATTGGGTACAATCATCAGATCTTTTTGTGTTTCAACAAAATTAGTGTAGGTACCTATAGCTAATTCTTTACTATGCGCGATTGCCATAAACTTCCAGCGGGTTAAACTTTCTGGAGAATCAAAGCTGAACACCGCATGACCATCTTTATCTGTTCGTAGTTGAGGTAAGAAGAAAGCTGTTTCCTGTAGATTTTTCCGAATCTGAATTGGATTCTCGCCTTTATTTTTGTCGATTTCTGCTTGACTGGAGACTACGACTACCTCTTCCATTACAGGAGATGCTGCATCTGCGAGCATAAGATCTTCTTGGGCTGCTCCAGCCGCCTGTTTTGCTACTGCACCTCGGATTCTAAGTGATCCAGTAGGGGACATTCTTCTGGTACGGCCAAAATCATAATTATTGATATTGAATCCAAAATTCTTAAATCGATCGTAATTTAGTGCCGTGTTAAAATTCAATTCGCTAAAATTTGGATGAAAGTACTTCTGCTGAGATTATTGGTATAATACCAGGCTCTATAAGAAGGATATGAATAAGGATTTAGAGGAAATGAAAAATCATTGCTGGTCACATTTTTAAGTTTGTCTAAAGATGCGTCATACATATTCACCAAAAGCTCTGATGCTATCTGCTCCCCTTTTTTTCCTTTAATGACCAATTCCCAAGTTTCTTTTTGTCCAGGATACAGTTTATTTCTGAAAGTTTTTGTTTCTATTGTTAGCGATGGGCTATATTGTTGTATTGGCAATACCAAAGTTTTAGTGAAAAGCTGTCCATTTTTAACACCAGTGAAATTCAATACCAAACTATTCTTGATGGTTTTAGGAATTTCAACTTGAATTGTTGTTTTCATTTTTGAAACGACTTTAAAATCTATTTTTTCATCTTCGGAAGAAGTCATGTTGAGATGAAGAGAATCAAAATCCGTTTCCAGACTTATTTTAGCCTTGTCAGCTAGTTGATAATTAGCTTTGTCAGCAGTAACGGTCAAAGGTGATTTTTCATCTGATTGTAGCCGTGAATTGTTGATTTCAATCATCCGCTCACTACGAATAGTATCTTCCGCAACAATTGAAATTGCTTCCAATTTATATTTTCCTGCAAAACTACTGCTGTTTGGAAGTTTTATTTTATTTGATTGGGAAAGATCAAAATCTGCCTCGTAAGCCACCGTAAAATCCTCTTCTTTTTTATATTCAATTCCGTAAGGTTCATAGGGGAACTTCTGTAAAAATTCATCCTTAGGAATGCTATTGTAATAACTAAAGTCATGTGCAATATAGAATGACGGGGAGACAATAAGACGTTTATTTTCTATTCGTTTTTTTAGTATAAATTTACCTTTTGCAGGTACTTTTTGTCCAGATAGGTTTTGTGCACTTATTGTAATCGAATCCAGATCATTTGCATCAATTTGTTCTGGTGCATCTATCTGTAAAGTAAAGGGAATATTTCCGATAGTTAAACGGGTGGTACTTTCATTGGTTTCACCAGTAGCATCCATTACTGAGGCATCGATGTTGAATGATTGGGTAACTCGCCACTTGCTGTTAAAATCTTGTGGTATTTCACTTTTGAAACTAATGATAAAATTTCCCTCGTTATCAGTTCGTATGGTATCTATTTTGATTGTCTCGCTAAATGTGCGATCGATAATTCTATCATATACATCGAAAGGTCTTATTCTATTTTCAACTTTGTTGACCGAATATGCCACCGTGGCATTAGCTATAGGAACACCGCTAAAAGATATAGCTTTTCCTGTTATAGAAATGGAGTCACCTAATGATTTCTTATCTTTAAATTCGTCAAAAGTAACTTCAAATTTTGGACGTTTATATTCTTCTACACTGAAGCTGTAATTTTGGTTTATGCCATCACCAGTAATCTGTATATAATACTGACCTGTTACATTACCTGTATTTAAGATAAATGATCCTGCTATTGATCCAAAATCATTGGTGACCAATGTTTTTTCATCAACACGTTGATTATTTGTATCGTATAATCCCACAACGATGCGTTTATCAGCCATAGTTGCGTATTTAATCTTTTCGTAATTCTTATATACGATTGCTTTGAAATAGACAATCTGGCCCGGTCTATAGATCGATCTATCCGTAAATATTTTTGCATCGTAATGTGCGTCTTCTTTATGATCAACTTGAGGATAATAGTATGAATTGAAGGGGATGAATACAGGTTCATCATTAATCCTTAAAAAAAGATTTCTATTTTGATTTTTATTGTTAAAAACACCATTCTTATTTGTCGCTTCAGTTGATTGTAGTTCAAACTTATCTTGACGTAAGTTGTAAAATTTCAATGAGGCATTGGATTGTTGTGCACCTGTTTCCCGGTTTACGATCAGTACAACTTGATCATCTTGCAACATTGCGTATTTGCTAAAATTTAATTTTAGATAGCCATAGCAGTTTTTTTCATTGTATTCGTTTTCAAATGGAGAGGAAGCATATACGATGGTATAAGAACCTGCATCAAGTGCAGGGATTAGCAAAGTTGTCTCGTGACTTACTTGATCTTTAAAATCTTTAAGATCAAAAAGCCTTCCTTTACAACGTTGTTATTTTTGGTGAAAGTGTGGATTATGTTCCATAATGTACTATCATTAGCGTTGTTAATTTCGGATTGAAAACGATCTAAGATATTTCTTGGACGTATTATTTTATAGAATATCTTACTGACATTTCGGTGTGTCACTTTCATTAATGCCTCTTTATTCGCGGTATTAAATTCCTTCGATTCAAGAAGAATTTCTGGTTTTAATATATTTTGACGGACTGTTGATAGATAGGTTTTTGTATGAGCACTGTCCGCAAGCGGTAAATACGTTTCTATTTTTCTTAGTAAGATATTTATTTGTTCTTGTTGATTTACCGCGACAATATTTGCCTTGTTTTTGTAGATGTTGATATAATCTACAATCATAATTTCTTTGAGTGGGGACTGCTTATATTTTGCGATCCAATTTTCAAGAATTTGTAATCTGGAAGAATCTGGATTATTTTTGCTACGCAATAATTGGTATTGATTAAATAAATAGGCATCTATATTTTTGCCTCATGGATTTTTATAAGATCGTGGTATAAGCTATCGACAATTTTGGTATTACTATCTTTTTGATTTCTAGCTGAAGAGATCTGGTAGGGCTGATTTTGTTGAAGGAGATCGATATAATCATAAACTGCAATATCGTATAGCGTTGGCAGATAGGACTGCTGTGGTGATTCAATGAGTTTACTCCATTTTTCTTTTGGTTCATGCAAGAGCATGTCTTTTTCTATTAAGGCATTTTGATATAAGGATTTGATTTTATCTTCAAATTGTTTACTTGTCCAGAAAGTAAAATCGTTATTAACATCGTTTTGTACTTCAGTACGCTGATTAATGCTGTAATAATTACTGATGAAATAATCGTTATAATTACGGGCCTGTTGAATGGTTAAAATGGCTTTCGCGGTTTTATTCTCGAGCTGTTTAATTTTGATATCAATTCTTGAATGACTTTTAATTTTATATCCGAATCATCTGAAGTCTGCATGTTTATCTTTTGGCGATATAGAAAAGCTTTGACCTGTTCATCATACCAATTTCTTTTTACTGCTTCGGCTTCTACCTTAGCAAGAATAGGAGAGATCTCTTTCCAAAATTGATTATCAGCCAGACTGTCAATCTGCATCCATAAGGGAGCAAGATTGTTTTTCTTTTGTGCATATGAATGCGATAAGCACAATAATGAGTATATGAAAAGGAGTATTTTTTCATGATAAAACCTATAGAAAATAAAAAAAGAGAATACAATGCGTATTCTCTTTAAATATAAAGAATTTATTGTTCCTTTTTATTTTTTATCCATACCCGATTTTTTTGAAATTTGAATCGCTTGAAACTTCTTCCATCATAGTGGGGAGCTTCTATAGTTAGTGAAGTAGGATAGGGCGTATTTTTATCAAAAAAGTAAGCCGTAGTTGAGCTTCCATAATCATTTACCGGTAGTAAATCTATGCAGGCCTTATAATCTGCTTCATCAGGTTTGCCAACAGAAATTGCATATATGCGTATGATACCGCCTTTATTTTGCTCATTTCTTACAAATGCAACCTCTTTAAATTCGCCAGGTAGATCTTCAATGCTTTTTTGTGTTAAAGAATCCTTTAACATGAAGGCTAGAATTGCTAGAATAGGTATGATAATTAACCATACCCGTTTATTTTTTTTCATTAAACTTATTCATTATGAGTGTAAGCTTCCATTTGTATCAGTAAGCTCAGCGTACTCGAGTTGTTTTTGTAATGGTAATGAAGCTATCATGAGCAAAAAATTTATATCCTTACTTATTTCACGATCTTGATAGCTTCCTTAAACGTATTGTAATTAAATTGCTATTGTAATTCCTAATAGTTTGTAAAACTCCTTAAGAATAGCTTGATGACCTGGCCAAGCAGGTGATGTTACTAAATTTCCATCTACAATCGCTTGATCTGCGGGGATGTTTTTCCATGTTCCGCCAGCAAGTTCGATGTCTGGTCCTACAGCTACATACGCCGTTAATGTACGTCCTTGGAGTACTTTTGCTGCTGTTAAAACTTGTATGCCATGACAGATCGCCGCAACGGGCTTATTGTTGTCAAAAAAATACTTTGTTATTTCTAATACACGTTTGTTCAGTCGGATATACTCTGCAGACCGGCCTCCCGCTATATACAGACCATCATACTCTTCTACATTAATGGTATCAAAATCTTTATTGATTCCAAAATTGTGTCCACGTAATTCCTTATAGGTTTGGTCACCTGTGAAATCATGAACTGCAGTAGGTACTACATCACCTTTTTTGCGATCTGGTGCTACAGCATCAACATCAATACCTAGAGAACCCATAGCCTGAAAAGGAACCATTGCTTCGTAGTCTTCTACGAAATCGCCAACAAGTAATAATATTTTCTTTGCCATAAATTTGTTTTTTATCTCTCCAAGATACAAAAAAGTCAGAGACGACTATGACTTTTTCTGTTAAGTTATGGTTAAACTAGCTTTGCCGTTCTCTCTTTTAAAGCACGTTTAGTTGCTCGTACTTTAGCTTCTAACTTACTTCTATGTTGAATATTTGTAACTCCTTTTCCGCTTTCGAAATTATTTCCAAATTCAGGTAAGGAGAATGAGTCCAAAACTTCTGCCCCATCCCAAGTGATTCTATTTACGGCTGTATTTAAAACAGTAGATCCACCATAGGTCCTGGGCTAGTAGCTAATAGAAAAACAGGTTTTCCATTGAACGTTTTACGACCTGCAATTCTGGATACCCAATCGATGATGTTTTTGTAACCAACATTGTAAGAACCATTGTATTCTGCAATCGATATCAATAAAAAATCGGATTCATCAATTTTTGACGCGAAATCTAATGCTAATTGTGGAATGCCAGACTCTATTTCTCTATCAATAGAATACAAGGGCATTTCGTAATCATTCAAATCTAATATATCGATTACATCGTCTACTTCTTTATAATATTTAGAAACTGAAGTAACGAAAGTTTTGTTAATTGAATTTCTGCTGTTACTAGCAGCAAATGCTAATATTTTCATTTTGAGCTTTTATTATTTGATGTTCAAACGTACAATATTAATTTTATGAAAATGTCAAAATAATGTTTGAAAGGTTCCAAAATAGTTATTTATTGACCTAGATCAAGATTAAAACGTTCATACATGCCCAGAAAGCCAGTTAACCCTCCGGTATGAATAACCAAAATGCGTGCATCAGGTTTAAAGTAATCTTGAGAAATCAAATCATTAACCGCAAAAAAGAGTTTACCTGTATAAGTTGGTTCGATCATGATTCCTGTATTGGAAACAAATTTTTCAATGAACCGTAAAAGTTCGGGTTTAGTTTTCGCGTATCCTCCAAAATGATATCCAGTATGAAGGGTTGCAACAGGATCGCTAGGATATATTTTGTGCACTTCATCATGAATAAAATCTCCTCCTTTTAAGACAGGTACACCATGGACAACAGTTTGTAATCCAGATGCCGCCACACCGTGTTGTAATCCTGCGAGGGTAGTCCCAGTACCGCAGGCGCAAAAAATATGATCGTAAGATTCCTGTAGTGATGCTATAATTTCTTCGCATCCTTTAGAACCAAGCGGTCCATGACCTCCCTCATCTATAAAATAAGCATTTGAGTTATTACTGAAATGTTTATCAAACAGAACTTGCTTATTTTTAAATTCGGTACGATCAGTATAGATAATTTCCATCCCAAATAATCGACACATGGCGATGAGCGGATTATTTATTCCAGGGTCACTCCGTAAAAAGGCTGTTGTTTTTAGACCAAAGGTAGCACCGGCGCAAGCTGTTGCCAAAATGTGGTTAGACCATGCACCGCCAAAAGTGACCAAATGGTTTTTATTTTCTGCTAATGCACGCTCCAAATTAAATTTTAATTTCCGCCATTTATTACCTGAAATAAACGGATGGATCATGTCATCACGCTTTATAGAGACATAAATAGTTTTTTTTCCCCAGTCTGGAAAACTAATTTTTTGTTCGGGACTATAAAAATTAAAAGATATCATACACTTTAATGTACAAAGTTAGTAGAATTTGTATGAATTAGGTTATTTTTGTACGATGGCTGAAAATTTAGAGTTACAAGAGCAAGATGATCAAGAGTTATTTGAACATTTGCGTATAGAGGTAGATAAAGGACAAGCGTTACTGCGCATCGATAAGTTTCTGATGAATAGAGTAGAGAATGCATCTCGAAATAAAATTCAGGCAGCTATTGAAGCGGAGTCCGTATTAGTGAACGAAAAGCCTGTAAAGGCAAGCTACAAAGTGAGACCATTTGATGTTATCACTGTTGTCTTGCCCGATCCCCCAAGAGATACCGAAGTATATCCCGAAGATATTCCTTTGGATATCATTTATGAAGATAATGATGTATTGATCGTCAACAAAGAATCTGGAATGGTTGTCCATCCTGGTTTTAATAACTATAATGGAACATTGGTAAATGCTTTAACGCATCATATTCAGCAGTTGCCACAGTTACCCGGAAACTCTGATCGTCCAGGTTTAGTGCACCGTATTGATAAAGATACGTCTGGATTACTTGTTATTGCCAAGAATGAAAAGTCGATGACTCACTTGGCGAAGCAATTTTTTGATCACAGTATCACAAGAAAATACATTGCGCTGGTATGGGGTGATATTAAAGAAGATGGTACCATTACAGGTTATATAGGGCGTCATCAGAAAGATAGACGTATTATGGCTATGTACGACAGTGAAGCAAATGGGCGCTGGTCTGTTACCCATTACCGGGTTATAGAACGTTTAGGTTATGTGACTTTAATTGAATGTCAGTTGGAAACTGGAAGAACACATCAGATTCGTGCACACATGCAATCTATTGGTCATCCATTATTTAATGATGCCATGTATGGTGGAGACAAGATTATAAAAGGTACCGTATTTACAAAATATAAACAATTTGTAGAAAATTGTTTTAAAATATTACCTAGACAAGCTCTTCATGCAGAAGTAATTGGTTTTGTACATCCAACATCAAAAGAAAATATTAAATTTGAAGTACCATTACCAGAAGATTTTCGTTTAGGATTGGAGAAATGGCGTAATTATGCTGCTTTATCAAAACCAACTGAAGAATAATATTTATACTTAAATGCCAACAACATATATCAATTTTAACGGTAATATTTTACCTGAAGAACAAGAGATATTCTCTATTGAGAATAGGGCAGTACGTTATGGCGACGGCTTGTTTGAAACGATGCTGTTTAAAGATGGTGAGATCAGATTCCTAGCTTTCCATATGGAAAGGTTGCAAAAAGGGATGCTCGCTTTACATTTGGAAGATACAAATCTTTATGATGAATTTTTCTTTCGTTCTAAAGTAGAGGAACTGATACGGAAAAATAATATGGTCGGTCAGCTTGTCCGGATACGCTTAACTGTTTTTAGAAATGGGGGCGGTTTGTACAGTCCACATTCAAATAAACCTTCGTACGTGTTTCAGGTTGCGAAACCTGAACCTAATCTGAAGGATAAAAAGTAGGTTTAATTGTTGATTTGTATACCGAGTATAAAAAACCATTTAGTGATTTATCAAAAATTAAATCACTAAATTCTCAAATTTATGTTTTAGCTGGAATTCACAAGAAAAAGATGGGTTTTGATGATGTTTTATTATTGAATCAAGAAGGATTTTTATGCGAAGCATTGAGTTCAAATATATTTGTTCATTACGAGAAAACGTTATATACACCTGCTCTTTCAGAAGGCTGTATTGAAGGTGTTATGAGACGTGTTGTGATCGATATGGCCATTGATGAAGGAATAAAAGTAGTAGAAGCTCAGATAAGCCCACAGATCATGAAAGAAGCAGAAGAAATATTTCTCACGAACGCTGTTCAAGGGGTACAGTGGTCATGGGGTATAAACAAAAAAGATATTTCAATAAAATTTCCAGAATATTGCAGAATAAATTGCAAAACTGGAATTATAATGATCCTGAATAAATTAAAGTAGAAATTCAATAAAAAGCTTCTAAACGGTTCTACTGTTTAGAAGCTTTTTTATTTATGTGATGATTACAATTGAAAAGAGTGGTGATCAATTTGGGAATCATTCCTATACATTTTAAACAAGTAAAGCATTCAAAAGTATGAACGCTATATTTTTATTGTTTGGATTTGTTTCTTTTCACTAAAAGATAAGATAAATAAAGAAGGACCATCCATATCGGAATTAGTTCAACAGGTACTTTCATTCCTGTTATCCACATGATAACCAATACGGTTACTAAAAATAAAATACAGATGTAATTACTGATCGGAAAGAGAAAAGATGGAAATTTTGTTTTTATATCCCTACGGACTTTATCCTTTTTAAAGTAGAAGTGTGTCACGGTGATCATGACCCAATTAATAATGAGCGAAGAAACAACTAACGACATTAATATTTCTAATGCATCCTGGGGCATAATTTTATTAATAACAACACAGATAGCTGCAAATAATGCAGAAACTAAGATGGCATTGACAGGAACATGGTTCTTACTTAATTTGTTCAGAAACTTCGGGGCATTGCCCTGACTTGCTAAACCATATAGCATACGGCTATTGCTGTAGACACTACTGTTATAAACGGATAATGCTGCCGTTAGTACGATGAGATTTAAGACATTGGCAATTAAGCTTGTTGCGTAGATGGTTTTACCAAATAGGGTAAACTGAAAACTTTTCAAAGAGTCAAACACCGTTACAAAAGGACTTGTATCTGCCGTAATCTGTTGCCAAGGCGATAGTGAGAACAAAACAATAAGGGCGCCAACATAAAAAATAAGAATTCTATAGATCACCTGATTTGTCGCTTTGGGTATATTTTTTTCAGGGTTTTCGGCCTCTGCGGCGGTGATGCCGACTAATTCTAAGCCACCAAAAGAAAACATAATCAAAGCGATCGCGGCAAGTAGACCTTCGTACGTACCATTACTGCTTTGGGATAGCCAGCCTTTTGGGAAAATCCCCCGTCATTATAAAGATTACTGATCGAAGATTGTGGGCTGCCTGTACCACTGATAAGCAAATAAGAACCAAACAAAATCATGGCTATAATCGCGGCTACCTTTACTATAGAAAACCAGAACTCGGCCTCTCCGTAAACTTTTACAGAAGCTAGGTTTAGCCCATTAATGATAAAAAAGAAAAACAGACTGGAAGTCCAGAGTGGTATTTCAGGCCACCAAAACTGCACATAAACACCGATAGCAGTTAGCTCTGCCATGCTTACCAATATGTACAAGACCCAATAATTCCATCCTGAAGCATAACCTGCAAAAGATCCTAAGTATTTATTGGCAAAAAAGCTAAAGCTCCCAGAGACGGGTTCCTCTACAACCATTTCGCCCAATTGGCGCATGATAAAGAAAGCAATGATTCCTGCTAAAGCATAGCCCAATATCACAGATGGGCCCGCTAAAATAGCAGCCTTACCGATACCTAAAAATAGGCCTGTTCCAATAGCACCGCCTAAAGCAATCAGTTGAATGTGTCTATTCTGTAGACCTCTTTTTAATTCGTTATTTTGTTTTGGATTTTGATCCACGTAATTGTTTTTTATAAAGTTAATATACGGGCTGATATCATTAGATAGGACTAATATAGTTTTTATCTATCAATAATTCGGCATTGTATTGATGTTAATACGAGCTAATAGCAAGTAATGAAAGCTGAAAGGTAATTTTTTATTATTTAGCAACAAAAATAACTTTTCTATTTCAGCTCCGAATGGAATACAAAAACCGTTGACATCGAACATGACAACGGTTTTTATTTTTAATCCTCAGTATACTAAAGAATGATCTCTAATTTGAATGTGATTACAGATTATTTTTTTGTTGAACTTTCGGTTGCGTCATATCACAGCCACAACCTTTACCACAACTTTTTTTACCTTTGAATGAAGCACGCATCGTTTTTGAAAAGTAGATTACCGCTGCGATAATGATTACTCCAACGATGATGTATTGAATAGTTAAATTCGTCATAATATTTTATTTTAATGCCTGATAGGCGATTAAAGCTGCTATATAAGCTAAGCCTGTCATAAATCCTACTTGAATTAAAGTCCATTTCCAAGATGCTGTTTCTTTTTTTACAATTGCTATTGTACTCATACATTGCATTGCGAAAGCATAAAATAGTAAAAGGGAAACACCTGAAGCAAGATTATAGGCAGGTAAACCTGTATTTCTGTTTACCTCAGCTCTCATTTTACTTAAGATTGTTCTTTTAGAAGCATCATCTTCAATATCTGCATCATCACCAATGCTATAAACTGTAGCCATTGTTCCAACAAAGACCTCACGCGCTGCAAATGATGATATCAAACCAATTCCCATTTTCCAATCATACCCCAATGGTTCTACAATAGGCTCAATTACCATGCCCAGATATCCTAAATAGGAGTGTTCCACCTTATAAGAAGATATTTCATGATCGAGATCTTCTTGCGATAGCGACGGATTATTCTGCGTTACAATTTCTTCTGCATTTTTAAATTTATCACCAGGACCAAAACTTCCAAGCGCCCAAAGTATGACAGATATGGCTAAGATGATTTTACCTGCGCCAAAAACGAAACTGGATGATTTGTCCCAAACATTTAAAAATAAATTTTTCCAGTCCGGGAATTTATAAGTTGGTAATTCGAAAATTAAGAAAGATTTATGTTTTGTCTTAATAATTTTATTCAATAACCATGCTGAACCAAGAGCCGCTAAAATGCCCAGAATATAAAGCGCAAATAAGATAATACCCTGAATATTGAACCCAAGAAATTTAGTATCAGGAATGACTAAACCAATGATAACAATGTAAATTGGTAATCGTGCAGAACAGGTCATAAACGGTGTTACTAACATCGTTACCAGACGTTCTTTACTATTTTCAATGTTTCGTGCAGACATTACAGCAGGAACAGCACAAGCGACACCTGAGATCAATGGAATGACTGATTTACCATTAAGTCCAAAAGGTCTTAACCAACGGTCCATTAAGAATACTACACGGCTCATATAGCCTGTTTCTTCCATCAATGATATAAAAATATATAAGATCACAATTTGGGGAACAAAAATAACGATACCGCCAATTCCCTTAATAATACCATTGGATAATAGATCTGGAAGTGGTCCTGCAGGTAAGACACTCTGCACATAAGCCGCTAAATCGGCAAATTGCGTATCAATGAAATCCATGGCTGGTCCAGACCAGTTATAAATACCCTGAAATATCAAAAACAGAACCCCAAAGAAAATCAGATAACCTAAAATAGGGTGTAGTAAGATTTTATCAATACCATTCGTAACACTTTTCGAATCGATATCTTTTGATACGATTGTACTTAATGCATGTTCTAAATTCTTATTACGCTGAATGGATTCTTCTTTTTGTAATACCTGTGGAGTTAAATTATGCTGTTTTCTAATACTTTCTAGAGCATTATTTTTTCCTCCGATAGAAATTCTACGTTACCTTTTGCTAAATACTGCCATGTATTGTACTCGTGTTCCAGAGGGAATAGTTTTTTTGCTTCCTCAACAGGTGTAACATATTGTGCGGGAATACTAAAGTTTCCAATATATAGTGGCGGAATTGAATCAAAAGCTTTGATCAATTTGTCAATTCCCTCACCATTACGTGCATTTGTTAAAAAAACTTTAGTCTTTAATAGGGACTCCAATTTTGGAATATCAATTTGAATACCTTTTGTCGTTGCTTCATCAATCATATTGATGACAAAAATGGCAGGTAATCCAAGTTCTCGTGCTTGTTGATAGAGAATAATTGATCTCTTTAAGTTGGACGGTTCACCGACAACAACAATTAAATTTGGTTTAAGCTTGTGTTGTTGATCGACAAGTATATTGAATACAACTTCTTCATCCAAAGAGTTTGGAAATAAGGTGTAAGTACCGGGTAAATCAATGATTTTATATGTTTTATTGTTTGCCGTTAACGAGCCTTCGCGTTTCTCAACGGTGATACCGGGATAATTTCCAACTTTCTGATTGAGTTTCGTAATACGATTAAACAGCGATGTTTTACCCACATTTGGATTCCCCAAAAGTGCAATAATAGGATTGTTCATTTATTTTGGATCGATAATGATTACTTTGGCTTCAGACTTTCTGATAGCAATCAATGAGTTACTAGCAATTATATTTAGACAGATTGGACCGTTTAAAGGGGCAATATGTTTGACTTCAATTTCGGTTCCGGGAAGGAATCCCATTTCATAAAATTTAGCGGGAATGTCATTCGAATTCAAATCAACTATTATAGCTTTTTGTCCCTTTTTAAGCTTGTCTAAACTAGATTTATCGCGCATTATTTCTCTTAATATGTAATTTTCAAATATATGAATTTTATCTGATTTAGAATGATTCTAATGTAATTCTTATGCATTTATGATAAATATGTGATATATTTAAATTATGAAAATTGATGAAGCCATACAAGTGAAAAAATTTAGTACGGAGTGGCAACGAGCCACTGTTAACCTATTGTACACAAGTAATTGGGTAACTGCAGTTTTGGAGAAGAGGGCAGAACAAAAGCAAATTACATTACGTCAATTCAATGTGCTACGGATATTGCGGGGACAATTTCCGAAACCGGTTACTAATAATTTGATAAAATCTAGAATGCTGACGAATACGCCTGATATTTCGAGGTTGATAGACCGATTGGTTCTAAAAGGACTAGTCGATCGCTGTAAGTCAAATGAAGATAAACGTGCAGTCAACTTATTAATAACAGAATTAGGGCTTAAAATCCTCGAAGAACTAGAACAAGAAATGCTTCTGAGTGATATTCTCCCGAATCATCTATCGGAAGCTGAATGTACCCAATTAAATGAACTCTTGGATAAATTTCGAGGAAGTTTAGAACCTGAAACTAAAACTAATTAGTGATCATGATGGTCATGGCTGTGGTCATGACCATCATGATTGATTTCTTGCGTATCCTCTGAAGAAGAATGGCTGTGATCGTGGCCGTCAAATAAAAAATTCATCAAAGCAATTGCAACACCGACAAATACGGCTATCATTTTCTTTTTATTGAATTTATGATGATCTGCTGAGCCAGATTCAAATAATATTGTTGTCGATATGTGTAGGAATATACCGATGACAACAGCCATTATTTTATCAAAATACTGTTGAATATTACCAATTTCACCGGTACTTATTGCTTTACTGAAAGAAAATCCCAGAGGTGTCATCGCAGCAAAAACAATTAACAGTGTCGTAATACTCTTTTTAGAAAGATGTGTACTGATCAATAAACTTCCTAATGCAAATGCAGCCGGTATATGGTGGATTGCTATTCCAAAAACCAGCTCTGTTTGATGGGTAGCAGCTAAAGGCATCCCTTCCAAAAATGCATGTAAACATAAACTGATCATAATTCCCATAGGAAAAGCATGATGATGGCCTTCTTCATGATGAAGATGTCCATGTTCGATTCCTTGCGAGAACTGTTCTAGCACGAGTTGGAATAAGAATCCTCCTAATACATATATTCCTAAAATTTCTGCATCTGTAGTTCGTGTCTGATAGACGTGCGGGATTAAATGCAGTACCGTGATGGCAAACAGATAGGCACCGCTAAATGATAGAATTAATTTAAGTAAATTCGTATTGTTTCTTTTTACAAAGAACACTGCTAAACCACTTGCTAATGCAGAGAAAAAAAGAATACTTACTAAGATGATTGCGCTCATTTCGCTATAACGGGATTAAAGAATTCTGGTTTTAGTTTCTTAAAGATATATCCGGTTGCCATACCGATCAGTATCCCTAAAATTGCTCCACATAAGATATCAAACGGATAGTGAACACCCACGTATATCTGTGAAACAGAAATTAATGTTGCCCATGTGATACATAACCACATCGCATGCTTCCATTTTCTTCTGAATAATGCGATCCAGAAAAATGCTAAAGCAAAATGATTGGTGGCATGAGAAGAGGTAAAGCTAAATCCTGAACCACATCTCACACGGATATTGACCTCTTCTTTAAATACGATATCATTGCAAGGACGAACCCGTTTAACTGATTTCTTGATTAAGTGAGAAGAGACTGCATCAGAAGCTCCGAATGTAGCTAATGTCATAACAACAATCAGGATACCCGTTTTACCATATGTTTTAATAAAGAAAATAACTAAAAAGAGGTATAAAGGAGCCCAAGTATATGGATTTCTTAAAATTGGAAGTAGCCAGTCAAATACCGGATTACTTAATCCCTGATTAATGGCTAAAAAAATTTCTTGATCAATATGTACTATTTGGTCAATCATGTTGCTGTATTAAAGTGAAATTATTTGATAACAGTTCTTCGTGATCTGAATCCAAATGTATAAATAATTTCAATTTGATGCGGATATATGTGTAAAAGAAACAATGTTGCAACAAAAGTATGTTAATTATTTCAGAAAAGGAAACGCTTTATTATAAATATTTGGACTATTGTTTTATTTTTACGGAATAAACGTAATTTAACATGACTTTAATTAAATCAATATCTGGTATTAGAGGTACCATTGGTGGTCGTTCTGGAGAAGGGTTGACACCTATCGATATCGTGAAGTTCACGGCAGCTTATGGTAAGATCATTGTGAATCAGACTGGAATTAACAAGATTGTTGTTGGTCGTGATGCACGAGTTTCCGGTGAAATGGTCAGTAATTTGGTTATTGGTACTTTACAGAGTATTGGTGTAGATGTGATTGATTTAGGCTTATCCACAACTCCTACAGTTGAGATTGCGGTTCCTAAAGAAAATGCTGGTGGCGGCATAATCCTAACGGCATCTCATAATCCAGGTCAATGGAATGCTTTAAAATTATTAAATGCTAAAGGTGAATTTATCAATGACGCCGAAGGTAAGCAAGTACTGGCATTAGGTGAAAGCTTAGATTTTGATTTTTCAGAATTCGAAGATTTGGGAACAGTTCATAAAGACACAAGCTACATGCAGAAACATATTGATGATGTTTTAGCGTTGGATCTGGTAGATGTAGAAGCTGTTAAAAATGCAAATTTCAAAATTGCAGTGGATGCCGTTAATAGCACAGGAGGTTTGTTCATTCCTGCTTTGTTAGAAGCACTAGGAGTAGAAACAATTTATAAAATTCATTGTGAGCCTGATGGTAAATTTCAACATAACCCTGAACCGCTAAAAGAAAATCTTACAGATCTTTCTAAGGCAGTATTGGAAAATGGAGCTGACTTAGGTATTGCAGTAGATCCAGATGTTGACCGTTTGGTTTTCATGATGGAAGATGGTGATTTATTTGGTGAAGAATATACCTTGGTAGCAGTATCAGATTATATTTTGCAACATACAAAAGGAAATACAGTTTCTAATTTATCTTCAACAAGAGCATTGCGCGATGTAACTGTTAAACATGGAGGTCAATATTTTGCAGCCGCAGTTGGTGAAGTGAATGTAGTGACAAAAATGAAAGAAGTTAATGCCGTTATCGGTGGTGAGGGTAATGGCGGTGTAATTTACCCGGCATCACACTACGGTCGCGATTCACTTGTTGGTGTAGCAATATTTTTAACACATTTAGCAAAGTTGGGTAAAAAGGTATCTGCATATAGAGCCGAATTGCCGCAATATTTTATGTCTAAGAATAAAATCACATTAACTCCAGAATTGGACATTGATGATCTTTTAGCAAAAATGGAAGCAAAATATAAGCATGAAGAGCATTCAACTATTGATGGATTGAAGATTGATTTTGAAAATGAGTGGGTTCACTTACGCAAATCAAATACAGAGCCGATTATTCGTATCTATTCTGAAGGTCCTACAGCTGAAGCCGCAGAAGCAATTGCACAAAAAATAATAGCTGAGATCGAAGAAATTATTAAGTAATTACTAGCAAAAACTAAAGAGAGCCTAAATATTTAAGCTCTCTTTTTTGTTAATACTTATAGAATCTGTTATTTCAAAAAATCTTTAAGATCTAAATTGCTGCCGTAAAGTGCTAATATGTCGCCCTCTTGGATCACTGTTTTTGGGTTCGGTATTCCTTGAAGCACAGTGGCAACCATTCTATTTGTACCGAAAATATTTCTTTGTTCTGTCTTCTTCAGAATGGTAAGAACTAAAATATTGAACTTTTCTCTAAATCCAATTTCTAATAGATTTTTCCCAACATATTTATTGGGTACAACTGCCTCTATAATGCTATAATTGTCATTCAGTTCAAAAGATTCTAATAATCCATTCAGGCAAAGTTTTTTTGACCATCGTTCAGCAGTTTCTTGCTCCGGATGTACAATTTCGTTTACGCCAATAGCCAGTAGCACCTTTTCGTGCAGCGAATTGATTGCCCTACTGATTATCCGTTTTACAAAGTGGTTTTTACATAAAGCAGTAGCCATAATGTTGGCCCCTTCATTTTCACCTATTGCTACAATAACGGTATCTGTGTTTTTCAGGGGAAGGCTCATAAATGCGGCCTCATCTGTAGCATCGATACATATGGTATGCGTAATCTTGTCTTTGAGCATATTTACTTTTTCCATACGGTTGTCCACGCCCATAACTTCATTTCCTTGAGCTGTTAATTTCTCAGCGAGGGAAGCCCCAAAACTACCTAGCCCTATTACGATAAATTTCATATTTTATATTATAGTCATTTCTTCCGTTGGATAACGGTAATTAGTAAATTTAATTTTTTTGAATAGTGATACCAATATGGACAGCATTGTTACGCGTCCAATAAACATGATGATGATAATAACCAATTTACTCCCTGTACTTAAGTCTTCAGTAATACCAAGTGTTAAACCTACTGTGCTGTAAGCAGAAAAACATTCAAATGCAATATCAAGTAAACTCATTTTTGGGTCAAAGTTGTTATTAAAAATACGCCCAAGCCAATGACCAATAAAGATAGTGTCATAGCAGCAAACGCTCTTCGAATGGTCCGTTCAGAGATCTCGCGTTTAAAAACCTCTATATGTTCTTTTCCTTTCGCAAGTGAAATAAAGTTAAAAATAGCCAATGAAAAAGTGCTCGTCTTGATACCACCACCTGTTGAATTTGGTGAGGCTCCGATCCACATTAATAAGATGATCAGTATGGTGGAAGAAAAGTGCAATTCATGAAAATTAATAGAATTATATCCCGCCGTTCGTGGAGTGGTAGCCGTAAAAAGAGCAGTAATGAATTTGCCTATTCCTTCATGTGAAGCAAGGGTATTATGATACTCCTTGAAAAAAGTATAATTGTTGCAATAACAATAAGGGAAAATGTGGTGATCAGATTAACTTTACTATTGATATTGAGAACTCGGGCTTTATAGTTATCCTGTTTTCTTTTTGTCAGCCGCATCATCAATCTATTTGCTATATGTTTAAAGTATTTAAGCACATTGATCACTATCGGAAACCCTAGTCCTCCAAAAACAAATAATAATATGATGATCAACTGTAAATTATAATTATTTACATACGTTTCTTCCATCAGGCCATTTGGCAGTGTTGAAAAACCAGCATTACAAAAAGAAGAGATCGCATGAAAGACTGCGAAAAATATTCGTTCTTCCCAATTGGGGATTACTTGAGCATTAAGTGATAAGTAGATCAACAATGCACCAAATGCTTCTACGATCAAAGTAATAAGTAAAATGCGCTTTAACATGATAAAAACTTCACCTACTTTTTCCGCATTCATATAATCTTTAGTTGCCAGCTGGTGTTCATAACTGGAGCCCCCCTTGAAGAAATAGCTGAAGTAACTTGAAAAGGTTAATATACCAAGACCGCCGGCTTGAATAAGTATCATGATTACCGTCTGACCAAATAAAGTAAAATGAGTATTTGTGTTTACAACAACCAGACCCGTTACGCATACAGCACTCGTTGATGTAAATAGTGCATCAACAACGGAGAGGTCTTTATTTAAAGAGATAGGGAGTTGAAGTAATATTGTCCCTATCAATATTAATAACATGAAACTAAGAATAAATAGTTGTGTTGGACTTATTGAGGATCTATTAAACTGTAAATACTTCATTTCATAAATTTGGTGAAAATGCTTAGCAAATTTAAAAAAATTAGGCTAAATGCATATTGTTTTCTGTTTTATTAAAAATTCACGCTTGAGAATTTTTTTATTAAACTGTATTGTTAATTTAAATATCGCTAATGTTTAGATATTATAGTATCTTGTCATCACCTAGATCTATTTTAGAATTTAAGTAAAACATAAAAAGGGAATACTGTGAGCAAGTTAAAAGATTTTTTAAATCTACATCAGGGAGAAGATCAAAAGGAAAAAGTATTAGAAAATGTGATCGCTAATATTTCATTTCGCGGTGCTAATTTATGGATATTAGCTTGTGCTATTGTCATTGCATCTGTAGGCTTGAATGTCAATTCTACAGCTGTTATTATAGGCGCTATGTTAATATCGCCACTTATGGGGCCTATAGTCGGAGCCGGGTTTGCTTTGGGAACTTACGATTTTGGATTATTAAAAAAATCTTTAAAAAATTTAGTTATTGCTACGCTCGTAAGCTTATTCGTTTCCTTTTTATATTTTTCACTAAGTCCTTTTAAAGAAGCGCAATCGGAATTATTAGCCCGAACATCACCAAATATATATGACGTACTGATCGCATTTTTTGGAGGTATGGTTGGAGTTATAGCCATCACTCGAGTGGAGAAGGGAAATCCCATCCCGGGTGTAGCTATTGCTACGGCATTGATGCCGCCGCTCTGTACCGCAGGATATGGGCTAGCCATTGGTAGCCTATCTTATTTCGGAGGTGCCATGTATCTCTATATGATCAATTGCTTCTTTATCTGTATATCAACTTTTCTTATTGTCAAATTTCTGAAATACCCGAGCGTAAGCTTTTTAAATGAAGGAAAGAAAAAGCGCATTACAAGAACGATCACTTTATTAATTCTAGTCATGATTGTGCCGAGTTTTTACTTAGCATATGCATTATTGCAAGAGAAAAAATTCACGCAGCAAGTGAATACGTTTATCCAAAATGAACTTGTGCAAAAAGGATATACCCTGATTTACGAAAAAACTAAATTCAACCAACGACCTAAAAAAATTGAACTCGCATTTTTGGATAAGAAATTCTCAAAATCTGAGTTGATTGATTTGAAAAGTAAACTCTTGCTATATAATATCGATAATACAGAATTGTTTATTCGTCAGGATAGTACTGATTTAAAGCGGGATATCTTGGCAGAAATCAGTAGACGTTCAGAAAATGTGTCTGAAAAAGATATTGCTATTCAAAATCTTAGAAAGGAGCTGACAACATATAAGTTTGATGATCAGGAGTTAATTAAAGAAATCACAACATTATTTCCAACTTTAACCCCTTTTTCTATTGGAAAGCAATTAACGGTAAATACTGCTGATAGTACCAAGATGGAAACGGTTTTGTTCTACAGCGGGAAAGAAAAATTAGATAACAAAGAACTTTCTAAACTGAGAGATTGGCTGAATATTAAGCTTGATGGATCTGATATCAAGATTTTAAAAGGGGAATAACAAGAAGGAATGGTTTAATGTCATTAATAACCATTCCTTTTCTTGGCTATCTATAAGAAAATTGAATTCGAAGCATTTCTATCAATAGCATTCGGATTAAAATAATCGATAGTTGGATTTCCTAAATCCATTAATTTTTTATCAGTTTACATTATACATACTGACCTTGATCTTTTAAATTACTCCCAATGAATATCGCATTTTTCTCA